>PIVS01000190.1 GCA_003353855.1 Desulfobacteraceae bacterium | reverse complement strand
AACTTTTGCAAGTTTTTCCAATTCCTGGGGAAGGGTGATTAATTTATAGATTTTTTTTGATTTGTCGGCTTTCTGGGCAAATTCCGCGGCCAGGTTTTTAAATTCAAGCTCTTTGAATAATTCGAAGGCCGTGTGGGTATCAAAGGGGGGAAGTTTAAAATCATCAATGCTTTCCTTGACCTTGATATTCCGGTCAATGGTGGCCAGATCCCGGCTTAACAATACTATTTCATGGCTTGCACAAAGATTTTCATATAGTTTTTTTTTGTTTTTAAGCTGGTCCAGGTTTTCATAAATAGCATCAATGGAACCAAATTCGTCGATGAGCTTGAGGGCTGTTTTAGTGCCCACCCCTTTGACTCCGGGAATATTATCGGCGGTATCCCCGGCAAGCCCAAGGACATCTATGAATTGAAGGGGACTTATCCCCATATCCTCCTTTACCTTGGCCACATCCGTGATGGTATCTTTCATGGGATCCCAGAGCACGCACTTGTCTGTGATCAGCTGGATAAAATCCTTGTCCCCGGTGACCATGACCACTTCGAAGCCCTGGGTTTCGGCCAGAGCTGCATAGGTACCCACCAGATCGTCCGCTTCAAAACCGATTTTCTGGATAATGGGAATGTTCAAGGCAGATATCATCCGTTTGACATCCGGGATCTGGACCACAAGCTCATCGGGCATGGGGGAGCGGTTGGCCTTGTATTGGTTGTACATTTCGTGCCGGAAGGTGGGTCCTTTGACATCAAAAAAAACCACGGCATACTCAGGTGTGTTTTCCTTTAATAATTTGAGAAGAATTCGTGTGAATCCAAAGGTGGCATTGGTGGGATGACCATTGGAGGTGCTTAGGGAGCGAATGGCATGGAATGCCCTGTATAAAAATGCACTGCCGTCAATCAGAAATATTTTTTTTGGATTTATCATTTAGTATAACCTTTTTTTGGATATTGAATTTTTCTTAAATTAAGGGCATATATACTATCTTTTTTAAAAAAGGAGAAGTATATTTATATGATGGAAGAAAAAGGGCGTGCCGTCCAGGAAACGCGTAGGCAAAAACGCAGGCAAAAAAAAAATAAAAACTGCCATTGCTGCCAGGGGAAGTTTATGTTCTGCTGGCAGTGCCGTTGCGGTTTTGCCATGTGCCAGGCATGCATGTATGAAAACCAGTGGGGCATGACCTGCAACGGGATTACCTGGGAGTGCCCGGACTGCGGTAGCCAGAACGGATTCGGCAATCAATAAATTTTAAAAAACAGGAGGGAACGCGTATGGCGAAAAGAATTAATGTGGGCACCTTGATTTCCGGAGGCGGTACCAACCTCCAGGCCATTATTGACGCCTGCATGGCCGACAGCATCGAAGATAGAATCGATGCCAGGATCCTTTTTACCGGTTCAGATACCCCCGGGGTCAAAGGACTTGACCGGGCCCAAAAAGCCGGGATTGACACCTTTGTGGTGGATTATGCCGAAATCATTAAATCCTGTAAACAAGGGGTTGACCCTGGGATGCTTCCTCCTGATTTTGACATGGAGGAGATCCTTGAAAAACAGCAATTAATATCCGTTGATCCTTCAAGGGGTGGCTCTGCACCAAATTCTATTCAAATGGAAAAAATAGAATTTTTTTTGAAATCCAGGGCCATTGCGGAAAGAAAGCTGTTGGATAATATTCTCTCCCATGAAATTGATCTTTTGGTTCTGGCCGGTTTTATGCGGGTGTTGACCCCATATTTTATTGACCGGCTGAATACTATTGAAGGTCAGTACAGGATAATGAATATCCACCCGGCTCTGCTGCCCTCCTTCCCGGGGACGGACGGATATGGGGATACCTTTAGGTACGGGTGCAGGATTGGCGGATGCACAGTTCATTTTGTCGATTATGGAGAGGATACCGGCCCCATTATCGGCCAAAAAGCCTTTGAGATTGAAGCCGGCGACACCCTGGATGATGTCAAAAAAAAGGGGCTTGAAAAAGAATGGGAACTCTATCCTGCCTGTATTCAGAAATTTGCGGAATCTGTCTGCTGAATTTGTCCTTTGAAACTGACGGGTAACTCCGGCGGGGATCAGGTGAAAAAAGAGTCTGCCATTCTAATTGCATTCAGGTAAAATTCAGGCAGCTTATCAATGATTTTCCGACCCTCCATCAGTTTGTAGAGCCTATTGTCCCACTGGCCTTTTTCAAAATTTGTTATGAGCATGTGAAGCAGCCTGTATTGCTTGTCCTGTCCAAGAAGGGCGTCTTTTATTTTATTGGAAAAGGCAATGGTGGGAAGAATTTCTTCCATGGGGCTGTCCAGAATGGCATCCATGGATGAAAACAGGCCCAGGGTGAATAATTCTTCGGCTGAAAACTGGGTTTTCAGCATCCCGCCGCATTGTTCGCACATTCTGGCCCGAATTACCGACGAACGGATCAATTCATTGGGTTTGGCTTCATTGAGGTCTGATACCGCTATCACATGGATGAATTTTTTTAACTCATCTGTTCCCAGGAAGATGATAGCATCCTTGATGGTGTTAATTGCCACGGGCCTTCTATAATAAGCAGAATTAAGAAATTTGAGCAGCTTATAGGATACCGACAAATCTTTTTTAATCAAATCTTCCATTCTTTCCAGGTCAAGATCTTTCTTCCAGAGTTCGCTGATTAGTTTCATCTTTGTGATCTGGTTAGGTGAAACATCCTTTTTGATGAGGATTTCAGGTTTTGCGAAAAAATAGCCCTGAAACAGGTCGAATCCCATTGCCACTGCCTGTTCAAATTGTTGGTGGGTCTCCACTTTTTCTGCGAGAAGGGAGATCTTGTGATTGGATCTAATATCCTCGATAAGAGGCCCAATGGAGTCCAGGGGGGTCGCCAGGATATCAAATTTGATAATTGAGCAAAATGAGATCAAGGGATCAAATTTCGGGTCATAGACAAAATCATCCAGGGCAATTCGAAATCCTTCGCGCTTGAACGTTCTTAATGATTGGATTATCCCGGGCGTAGGTTCGATATTTTCCAATACCTCAATGATAATATGTTCCTTGGGAAAGAGCAGAGGCATTTTTTGGAGAATCAGATTTTTAGTAAAATTTATCAGTCCGGGTTTTCCGGCCAGGATTTCAGTGAGTTCAAAGGTAAAAAATGTGTTGGCCAGCACATTGGCCGTGGCCGTGTCCCCGTCAGTATTGGGGAAAACATTTTCAAGACCTAACCTGAACAGGAGTTCGTACCCGAAGACCCTTTTCTTTTTTGTAAAAACAGGTTGTCGAGCAACAAATATGTCCATGGGTAGATAGATCCCGTTTGTATTTCCAATCAGGTAGATTTAATAATCAAAGCAGAATCGAAAATAGTATATAAACTATAGCCCGGAGCAAAGGGGAGAAACAAGATTAAACTGACTGGAATCAGGAAAGCAGCTTCAGCATAAGGGGCACCGCTGTCATGGTTCCTATGGAAGAACCCAGATTGGTGAAAATGACCACCAGCAAAATTCGGGTGACATTGTTCCGCCAGAACCCTTTTATGGAAACAATATCACTGGGGATGGCTTCCAGGTCGCGAACCTTGGGTTTGCGGGAAAAGGCTTCCACAAGGCCGGATACCCATCCTGCCGCAATCATGGGGTTCAAGGAGGTTAAAGGGGCTGCAATGATGGATGAGAGGATGGTATAGGGGTGGGCCAGGGCCAGAAGGGCTCCAATCCCTGCAAAAATACCATTTGCCGCAATCCATATCCAAATCATATTTGTGCCGGCATTTTCCCCTCCCATCATAAATCCCACCGCAAACAAGAGGATGATAAGGCTGGGAATCAGCCATTTTAGGATTTTGCCCATATTTCCCGCCGGGGGGACCTGGTTGAGATCTGCAAGGTCAATATGGGTTTCATCTGCCATATATTTTTTAATACCCGGCACATGGGCAGCTCCCACCACGGCCACAATTTTGTCCCCGGGGGCAGATTTGATTTTTTCTGCCAAAAACTGGTCCCTTTCATCAATCAGTACCCTTTCAATGATGGGATGGGCGTCTTTTACATCGGCCAGCAGGGTTTGGAGGATGTCTTCTTGCTTCATCCGCTCAATGTCTTCTTCCTTGATTTCATCCGAGGCCCCAAAGGAAAAAACCATGGACATCAATAGTTTGAGTTTTTCCCAGAATCCCATGCCCCGCCATACCCTGGAAAGGGTGATTTGTATTTCCCGGTCAGCCGGCACAATCAAGGCATCTGCTTTTTGAGCAGATTCAATGGCATTGATCATTTCCTGGCCGGGTTTGATATCAAATTTATCGGCAAGCTTTTTTTGAAAGGATGCCAGAAGCAGGTTCATGAAGAGCATCAGGGCTTTCTTCTGCTTGATTACCTTGACAATGTCCATATTCCGCCACCGGTCTGAATCCTGGATGGAACCAAGCCTTGTGGCGCAGAGCTCAACACAGACCGTATCGGGATTCTGGTTTATGATGGTATCTTCCACCAATTGGGCGCTATGTTTGGATACGTGTGCCGTACCTATTAAAAGAATCTCTTTTCCCTGAAAGGATAATTCATGAATATCTGAGTTTTTTGCTGCACTCTCTGGGTTTTCTACTGCATCCAATTTGTTTTCCATGCCCGTCTGCCTTTTATTTCAATTAAAATGGAAGCCTGATTATAAGCATTATATCTTGCCATGGCAATATTAAAGATAAACCTATTTAAGAAACCTTTGCAAAATCTTGACCTTGTCAGCTTCTTTTGGTATTCAGGTTTGTATGAAATCCATAGACGAACAAATACTTCGAACCAGTAAGGAAATCATTGTCAAATTTATTGAACTGGGCCGATTGTCTCCCGCAAGTGTTCATGAATCCTTCCGTGATATCTATGCTACAGTGAATGAAACCGTTAAGAAAAATATAAATAAAGAGCCCCCTTCAGATGAGAATAAGCCCTGAACCGTTTTTACCCCGCATTCAAGTTGGCATAAAATCAGGCATAAAAAAAGGGTGGAGCGGACTGATCTGGCTGTTAAAAATCCTTGTGCCCATCTCTTTTTTAACGGCATTATTGGTTCATTTTGGTGTCATTTACCAGCTTGATTTTCTGTTGACCCCGGTGATGAACTGGCTCAGCCTGCCCGCCTCGGCTGCCCTTGTGCTGGTCATAGGACTTTTTACCGGGATATATGGAACCGTGGCTGCCCTTTCAGTAATGGCTTTTTCCATGGATCACATGATCCTAATGGCTGTTTTTACACTCATTTCCCATAATTTGATCCAGGAGAGTATTGTCCAGGGTAATTCCGGAATAAATCCGTTTGTGGCTGCCCTTTTCCGTTTGATCATGGCCTTTGTGGTTACCTTTGTCTGTGCAAAAATAATGGGCGTGATCCCCGGCCAGGGAACCGCAGCAGCTCTGGACAGTCTTGGTAAAAGTTCAGGCGACTTTATTCCCATGCTGGAAAATTGGGGAAAGGGAACGGGAAAGCTTGTTCTTCAGGTATTTTGCATCATCATGCCCCTGATGGTATTGCTTGAACTGGCAAAGATCTTCAATATTATTCAGGTTGTTACAAAAATTTGTTCTCCTGTGGTTGCTTTTCTTGGGTTGGACCGGTCCTGCGGAATGCTCTGGCTGACGGCGGCTGTTTTCGGTCTGGCCTATGGGTCGGCCGTGATTGTTGAAGAAACAAGGGCCAATCCATATGATAAAGAGGCCTTGACAAAACTACACCTTTCCATTGGGGTCAACCATGCCATGATCGAGGATCCGGTTTTGTTCTTGCCTTTGGGAATTCCCCCCTTCTGGCTCTGGATTCCAAGATTGATTGCCGCTGTTGCGGTGACTTATCTATTCTCAGCATTTTCTTTTGCAAGGAGGCTTTATGCTAAGCGAGCTTGCCATAAAAAAATTCGCAATCATTGATGATATACGTATTCCCTTTAAAAACGGTCTTTCCGTACTGACCGGCGAGACCGGGGCAGGAAAATCCATTATCATAGAAGCTGTGAACCTGCTGTTGGGTTCCAGGGCTTCGGCAGATCTTGTCCGAACCGGAGAACAAACAGCAGAGCTTTCGGCCTTTTTCGATATTGAGCCGGATTCCCATGCAGCAACAATCTTAGAAGAACAGGGCATGGACGGAACCGAGGGGCTGATGATCCGCCGACTCATATCCAGCTCAGGCAAAAGCCGGGTTTTTATCAACTCCAGGCAGTCCACCCTGGATCTGCTGAAGCGGGTCACCTGGAACCTTGCCGGGATTTCCAGCCAGCATGCCCACCAGGGATTGCTCAGGGAGGAGAATCACCTGGATATCCTGGACGATTTTGCAGGAACCAGGTCCCCGAGACAGGAGATCACCCAGCTTTTTGGGAGTATTCTGCCCATCACCAAAGAAATAGAATCTCTGAAAGCCCAAAGGGAAGAGAAAATAAGGGAAGAGGATCTGCTCCAATTCCAGGTGGATGAGATTGAGTCGGCAGCTATTTTACCCAATGAGGATGACCAACTTGACACCCAGCGGGATCGTCTCCAGAATGCCAGTAAAATTTTTGAAGCGGTAAATGGGGGAATCCATGAAATCTATGACAAGGAAAGCTCCCTGATTGAGCGCATTTCATTTTTAAAGACAGCGATTGAAAAATTTTCACGGATGGATGAGTCCCTTGAGTCCATTGCAGGCCGTTTGAATTCCATTGGGTTTGAACTCCAGGATGTGGCAGAGAGTCTGAGAAGTTATTCCGCCACCATTGACCTGGACTCTGAATCTCTGGAACGTTTAAACCAGCGCCTGGATTTGATTGCAAAACTCAAGAGAAAGTACGGGGGCAGCCTTGCCTCTCTGTTTGAGCAATATGAAGTCATGGCGGCAGATCTGGCAGGTACCAGGGGATTGGAGAGACAGATACTTGTCCTGGCAAAGGAAAAAGAGGGTTTGGAAAAGCAGATCCGTGTAAAAGCCTCGGTCTTGTCACAAGAGCGCAAAAAGGCAGGGATTGTTTTGGCTGAGCTTGCCCAAAAAGAACTGGCGGCACTTGAAATGGGAAAGGCCAGGTTTGAGGTGGTTGTCTCCCATCAGAGGTCGGAGAATCCAGGTGATATTCAAACTGAAAACAAAGAAAAAATTTTTTCCACGGGCATGGATAAAATTTCCTTCATGTTAAGTCCCAATCCCGGGGAAGCGCCCAAGCCCCTTGTTAAAATCGCTTCGGGGGGAGAATTGTCACGGATTGTCCTGGCTCTCAAGGCAGTGCTGTCCACCAGTAAGTTCCTTGAAACCCTTATTTTTGATGAGGTGGACGCCGGGATCGGCGGGGCAACCTCGGAAAAAGTAGGGTTAAAATTAAAAGAGCTGGGGGACAAGCACCAGGTGATCTGCATCACCCATTTGGCTCAGATTGCCAAATATGGTGCAAGTCAGTTCAGGATATCAAAACAGGTGGTAAATGACCGTACCTGCACCTCTATTATCCCCCTTGAAACCAAAAAAGAACGGGTGGAGGAAATCGCTCGAATGATTGGTGGACAAGAGATTACCCCTGCTACACTGACCCATGCCCAAGAACTGCTTCACCAGGCCCTGCCTTGACAAATTTAAAAATGTGTTTATATTAGCAGGCTATTGTAAATTGAGCACCAAGGAGTAAAAATGCCGATATTTGAGTTTAAATGTTCAAAATGTGAAGAGTTTTTTGAAGTTATAGTCATGGGATCCGATGATGATACTGTTAATTGTCCCAAGTGTAAGTCCAGCCAGTTTCAAAGGGTGGTTTCCACAATAAATTATGCCATGGGCAATTCGGGCAGTGGCGGGGCCCAAGGTGTCCAGACCCAGGAGAGGGAATGCTCCGGCGGATCCTGTAAAACCTATACAGTCCCGGGAGCAACCAGGGATTAACCTCCGCTTCAGGGTCAGGCTTTCCTCATTGGGCTTTTACCGGTCTGATCAGGAAATTAAAAATCTAATAAAAACCGCCTGACCCTGTCCAGTTTCTTTTCAAGAAATTTCCCCGAATTATTATCTGATTATCTGTATCTCGGCCCTGATGCCAAAGGAGGTTGTGTGGAAGAATTTGCAAAACTGATCATTGACGGAAAAGAGATCACCCTGCCGGTGATTAAAGGATCTGAAGGCGAAAAAGCCATTGATATCAGGAGCCTGCGACCGCAAACAGGCTATGTCACCTTTGATCCGGGGTATGGGAATACCGGGGCCTGTAGAAGTGGCATTACCTATATGGACGGCGAAAAAGGTATTTTGAGGTATAGGGGGATTCCCATTGAACAACTGGCCAAGTCCTCCACCTTTGTGGAGACAGCCTTTTTATTGATCACCGGCAAGCTGCCCACCCGGGATGAATTGACAAGTACCTCTGTCTATTTGAATGATTCTTCTCCTGTTCACGAGAGCATGAAGGCTTTTTATCAGAATTATCCGCCCAAGGCCCATCCCATGGGGATTTTGTCTGCCATGATCAATGCCATGAGAAGCTTTTACCCGGAACTCATCGAC
>PIVS01000189.1 GCA_003353855.1 Desulfobacteraceae bacterium | reverse complement strand
TGGGTCAATAATTTTTTTATGGCCTTAAATTGCCCATAGGTTCTTTTAATGGGCTTGTATTCAAAGGGTTCCGGTATCAGGGGCAGGGTTTCAAGTTTCCATTTTTTCAGGGAGGGGTCGTACTCCTCGGGCTCGCACAGGGTTACCAGATGGCCCACAGCCCAGGTGATGACAAATCCATTGCCTTCAAAGCATCCCTCTCCTTTTTTCTTTACTCCCAGAGCTTTTGCAAAATCTGCTGCCACGGAAAATTTTTCTGTTAGGATTAAATCAGTCATGGGTGATTTTTTATCTCAAATTAACCAATTTATCCATAGCTTTTGTAAGAGCAGGGGAAAATCATCCACACATGCTTTCAATTTGAGTTTTATATTTCTGATTTACGATTCTTCGTTTTAATTTCATGGTTGGCGTCAGTTCCTCGCCCATTTTTTCTTCACAATTTGCATAGTCGGAAAAGGAAGGGGAAGCTCAGGCTCCTCCATGCCGGGCAGGACGGATTGCTCCTCAAGAACTTGACGTTTTGCAAGGTAACTGTATTCCCGGGCACTTTTACTGCGGCTCCTCTGCTGTGGTATGAAAATCTCACGAAACAAATGGGTTAACCCTATATGATTAAAAGCAAACATCATTGTAGTTTACATTATTTTTTGTTAAGTTAATTTTTATAAATACGTATAAGTGTCAATTTGTATAGCACTATTCTCATTGAGGCAATTTCGCTGCGTATAACTTCTGTTTCGAAGGTATAAAATGGCAGCATTACGTATTTCTTATCAAACCATTGCGTTTGATAAAGTTGACATCCATTTGCGGACTTTACGCAATACACGACAGTTTCTTGATGTTAACGGGGTCGCCGAAAAATTAAATATTTCATCAGCCTCTTGGCCAATCTTTGGGGTTGTCTGGCCCTCAAGCGTTATTCTTGCTCATTTCCTCCACGATTATCAGTATAAAAACAAGCGTATTCTTGAAGTCGGATGCGGGATTGGGTTGGTTAGCCTGATGCTTAATCACTTTCTTGCTGATATAACTGCCACAGACATTCATCCTGAAGTTGAAAATTTTTTCCTGGAAAATATTCTTCTCAATAAAGGCAAAAATATTCGCTTTGTCCGCACAGGATGGGGGGATGCAAAAACAAACATGGGGGAGTTCGATCTTATTGTAGGAAGTGACTTGTTGTATGAAGACGAACATATCGAGCTGTTGGCAGGCTTTATAGATCAACACGCCAATCCACATTGTGAAATAATTATTGTAGATCCGAAACGAGGCAGGAATGCAAAATTTAGTAAAAAAATGGTTTCCCTGGGTTACACCCACAACGCGAATAAACCCATAAATTCACCTGATTTGGAGAAAACGTTTAAAGGACATATTTTACATTATTGTCGATAGGACATCCGACTCAGAGTGATCAACCGTCGTTACTCGATGATCCCGCCTCTGTCAATAAAACCAAAACGAAAAAATATCTTTTTTTAATAATAAGGTTAATAAAAAGAGGCATGGTTTGATGTTTCTTCTTGACAGGTGTCAACCATATCAGTGTATAGTTCTGGCGAAATTTGGGGACCACTAAATTTGGTATGCTATGTTGTTCCAGAATAGAGCTTCCCATTCATTGGCGTATAAAAAAAAAGTTTTTTCAAAAACCTTAGATCTTGTGTATAGTTACAGCAAATTACAGCAAGAATCCAATTGAAACCAAGTCAATTGCAACCACGGGTAAGGATCATCACATGAATATAAAAGAAAATTTTGGTGAAAAATTTATTATCACAACCGAGTTGGGGCCTGTAAAAGGGGTGTTAACAGAGGCATCCATGGAAAAAGCCCAGGAATATTTGCCCCTTGACGGCATCAATATCCATGATTGTCCCATGGGGAACCTGAGGATCAATTCCATTGCCATGGCAAATTTGATCCAAAGGGAGGTCGGGGTGCCTGCCATTCCCCATTTTACATGTCGGGACAGAAGTCTTCTGGGCACCCAGGCAGATCTTCTGGGTGCCCATGCCATGGGAATCCGGCACCTTCTGGTGACCACCGGGGACCCGCCAAAACATGGTCCATATCCCTCCAAGGCCGTGTATGACTATAATACTTTTGAGCTGATCCGGCTTATTAAAAAGCTGAACAATGGAATGGACTACAACGACAAGGAATTTGGTGGAAAAACAGATTTTACCATCTCCTGTACTGCAATGCCGACCAGCCGGGACATGGACCGTGAAATAAAACGAATGGAAAAAAAGATAGCCGCAGGGGCAGATTTTTTCCAGACCCAGGTGGTCTATGACGGCCCCAAAACCCTTGAATTTCTGAAAAGAGCAAAACCCCTGAACCTCCCTGTGATTATCGGAGTCATGCCCTTGAAAAGCGCAAAGATGGCAAAATTCATGGATAAAAATGTAGAGGGAATTGATGTGCCTGACAGCATCATATCGAAAATGGAAAATGATGGCGCAACCGGTATTGAGATCGCCTGTGATTTTATAAAAGAGATCATAGAGGATGTGGACGGCATCCATATCATGGCCATGGGGGATGTAAAGGGAACCAATAAAATCATCGAATTTATTAATTCCATTACCAATTGAAACTCTCTTTTAAATTGAAAAGTTATTTATGATAAGAATAGGACTTATAAACTGCGGTAATGCCACCCAGGACATGAATGACCACATCAAACAGAGGGTCAAACTTCCATGAGTTTTACCAAGGAACAATTTATGGAGGTGCTGGCCCGGATAGCGCCTAACCGTTATCTCCAGGCCCTGCTGATCATCCTCTTATTTCTGGGCCTGGCAAAACTTGTGGATGTGATTCTCATCCGGGTTGTCAAAGGGTGGATCGAAAAAACAAAGCTCAAAGTGGATGACCAGGTCCTTGAAATCTTTCACAGGCCTGTTTTTTTGAGTATCATCCTCTTTGGTCTGGCCCTTGCCACTGAAAAACTGGGGTTCCCCGGAACCATCAGCTTTATCACCCTGGCTTGCCTGAAAACCATTGCCGTATTTTATTGGGCCCTGGCTGCCACCCGGTTTCTCAAGCTATTGCTAAACCTGGTGAGCCGTGATGAAAGCTGGTTTCATCTGATCCAGGACCGAACCCTGCCCCTGTTTAACAACCTTCTTATTCTCCTGGTCACAGGTCTGTCCATTTATATCGTGTTTCTGGTCTGGCAGATTGATTTGACCGCCTGGATTGCTTCAGCCGGTATCCTGGGGCTTGCCATCTCCTTTGCCGCAAAAGACACCCTGGCCAATCTGTTCTCAGGTGTATTTATCATGGCTGATGCTCCCTATAAACGCGGGGATTTCATTGTTTTGGAGTCAGGCGAGCGGGGGGATGTTACCAATATCGGTATCCGAAGCACCCGTATTTTAACCCGGGATGATGTGGAAATTACCGTGCCCAATTCCATCATGGGAAACAGCAAGATTACCAATGAAGCCGGCGGCCGCCATGAAAAATTTCGCATCCGTGTAAAGGTGGGAGTGTCCTATGGATCAGACATCGACAAGGTCCATCAGGCCCTGCTGGATGTGGCCGCAGGTTTACCGAATGTGTGCAAAACCCCGGAACCCAGGGTGCGGTTCCGCGCCTTTGGCAATTCCAGTCTTGACCATGAATTATTATGCTGGGTCGGTAAACCGGTTTTACGCGGCAGAGTTTTGCACATGCTCAACACTGCTGTCTACAAACGGTTTATGGAAGAAGGCATTGAAATTCCCTTTCCCCAGCAGGATGTCCATATCCGGTCCGTCTCAACCCATGACCAGACAGATGATCCGACAACGGATGATCAAACAGTGGAGACTTTGAAAGGTTACTGAACAATTGGATCTGGCTTGCCCTTGCCCTTGGTATGTATAGGTGCTTCCTATGGACAGGTACTTCTTGTCAAATGCTTCGTTCTAAATTAATAACAGCCTTGGAGGGGCGAAACTTGTTTGCGTCAAAGTAGAGCATCATCCGGGTATCATTCTGGTCGACCAGAGTGTTGATTTTTTTAACCCCAAGCTGTTTTAAATGATCAACGAATTCGTTCATTAATTTTTCACCAATACCCTGGCGCTGGTAATCAGGATCAACGCCGACTGTATCTACGGATGCTCCTTCCCGGGAGATACCATACTCTCCTATATACAGCTCACCCATTATAAATCCCACGATGGTTTTGTTTTTATCCTGGGCAACAAGAGAGGTGGGCAGATATTCTCCGGATTTAAAAAGCCGTTCAAATTTTTGTTCATAATACTCTGGACGGGATACTTTCAGCACCTGTTCATCTATTCTGACAACAGCATTGAAATCTTTATTTTCCATCAGTCTGATTGTAGTGGTGCTTTTATTCATGGGGCCTCCTTTTTCTTCAAGGGGTTGGTCGATAGGAAGTCGTGTATGACTGCTAATATAGGCAATTGGGGGGTGTATGTAAATAAATTTTTATAGGCTGCCTTTGTGGGGAGTTTTAGCATAAATAAAAAAAGCCCTGTCAGCCTTGGATGGCAAACAGGACCGAAAAAAAAATAAGAGATTAGATGGGCAGGTCAAAAGCCCCCGGACCTATTTTCCATACTCCATCTTTTTTTACAAGGGTAAGGGTGTCCTGGACTTCATGTTTTTCAAGCATGCCAAAAACAAATCCCACAATCCGATAGAGCGGGTTGATACTGCGGATGTTAGTGGCGTTAATCTGAATTTGAGCCGATGAATCATCCATGCTTAATACCGTTGTTTTCATGAGGATGGGTTTCATCTGCAAGTAACTTGTTTTATATCCCCGGTTATAGGCATCAGTCGCCTGCAACCTGAGATAGAGTTCCACCATGTCCACATCATTTTTATTTATCCGGGCATCTTTGCTGAGAAAATCCGCCATTACAGGATCCAGCATATAATAGGCCTTGGTAAAATCTTTTACAACCTGGGTGGGGACATCCCCCTCTGCAAATGCGGCGGATGCACTGAAACACAGGCCAATCAACAGGGCTGCCACCAGTAAAATTAGTTTGGGACTCTTTTTCATTCGTTGTTCTCCTTTTTAATTTTATATCATATGGGTTATTCAAATATAAGATTGACATAAACCCAAAATTTCAAAAATAATTATCTGGAATCTAATAGCAAATACTTGATTAATATACAATGGTTGGTCATGGAATTAGATTTTGGGTGTTATGTTAATTATATTGTGGAGTTAGGATTCTCCATGGCAAGAAAAACAAGATCTCAGGAAGTGATTGAAAAAATAAAGGACCAGGTTATTGAAGAGGCCATGCAATTGATCCTTGAGGCTGGTTTTAACAATATGAGCCTGAGAAAGTTGGCCAATAGGGTGGGGATGTCACCAACCCATATATTATTATTATGCCAACAAGGATGAAATCTACCTGAGTATTCAAATAAAAGGTTTTAAGCTCTTGGAAAAAAGGTTGGAAGAAATTTGCGGGGCCAGGATCTCAAAAACTGATATTGAGTTCAGGGCCTATCACCTTTGGATTATACTTCACGGGATGACTCATTTTGCCCTATCTCTGGGCCGGCAAGGGAAAACCCCGGGACCCAGTTCTTTTCCATGACCCGGACAGGTCCTATGAATTGCGCCTGGACCTGGGTGCGTCAGGTTCTGCCCTTGGCAGTCTGCTCCATCCCGGTGGGTGCAAGGAAGATGATAAGATGCTGGCGGACCTTGAAACCCTTTGCAATAAGGGGGAAGGGGTTAAGGTGAGCCATCTTACCCCCGGGGATTTTCTGGAGCGATTTCTTTCAATCCTATAACCTGTTCCTATAACTCGGATTGCATTTTGACCTGGAATTCGATACACTTTTGTCATATTCTTTGGGGTTCTTAACGCATATTTTGGAATAATTTTTTAGACAACCGGGGGGGGGAGTATGGGGTTGGAGAAAAAGTATAAAACAGGTATCCTCTGGCAGGATACCCAGCACCGGCAGTTGATTGATCTCATGGAAAAGTTGTCTGACGCCGATACCAGGGAAGCTAAGTCCAAGATGTTTACCTATACCACCGCCTTTCTGGCCATGTATGTTACCCACCATTTTAAGCTGGAAGAGCAGTACATGAAGGCCTATGAATATCCTGACCTGGAATTTCATGTAAAAGAGCATCAAAAATACATCAACCTGGTTAAGCAGTTTCGCAGGGATCACTCAAGTTTTTCCGGGGAAGGGGCCCTGTTCCTGGAGAAAAACATCCTGGAATGGATTTTAAATCATATCATGGAAAATGATCAAAAGCTTGGGGTCTTCATCCGTGGTGAGGAAAGAAAACGCATACTGGCCGAAGAGGGCTGATATTTCATTATAGAGGCTGAATTCCACAATACAGGGGGGAGGATCAATCTGCCTATATCTGTTTAAACAGTTGCTCATGGGATCGGCTGACGGGGATAGTTTGGTCAGTCTGATCAAAGCCAATGATCAGACTGATTGCTAAAAGAGCGTTTTATGGTCTTGATTCTTTCTATATTGACGATGGCACTTCGATGGACCCGCCAGAAATATTGCGGGTCAAGTATTTTTTCTTTTGGCAGGGTAAAATTGAGGGTTTTCCGTCCCTGTTCAAGGGAGATTTCCATGACTTTTTTAATGGTCATTTTTCCATGCATCTTTTTTCCATGCATCTTTTTTCAATGCATTATAGATCAGGGTGATGGGGTGAAGCACCTGGATATCCTTGTATTCATATGTTTTACCTGTTTTTATTTTACCTGTTTTTATTTTACCTGTTTTTATTTTACCTGGTTGGTCCGTTTTGCCTGTATCCAGGTTCCCGGTAAGATTAATCCGGCACACCGGACAATCGGTGAGCAAGTACCTGGGCTTCATCTCTTTGATATGAAGGATTTTTTTGTCCATTATTTTCTTGGCTGTTTTTGGGTGCTCATAGAAAAAGGTGCCGCCTCCGCCACAGCATTCTGCTTCCTCCGGGGTCGGGGTGTAGTCAATAAAGGGCAGTTCCTTTAAAAGGGCTTGGACCAAAGGCCAGGTATTAAAGCTGTTCCTGGAATGGCAGGGGGCATGGTAGGCCACCTTCCCCAGGTTCGGGGTGGCTTTATCAAAAACAAGATCCTGTTTATGGGCCGAAATAAAGGAGAGAATGTCCGTGGTTTTATCAGCAATTTTTTTTGCCTGGACTGCAAGGGTTTCCCATGATGCCTGTGGGGTGCCCTTTGTGGAACCCTCTGCCATGAGTTTTCTTATAAGGGCCGGGTATTCATCCTTCAGGGCTGCCCCGCAGGTGGTGCAGTCCACCAGGATGCCATCGCATTCATGGGCCCCCAGGGCCGTAATATTGGTGACCATGTTTTCCAGAGCCTGGTCCCTGGCCCCGTGGAACAGGAGGGGGATGGCGCAGCAGGTCTGGTCTTGTGGAATGATGAGATCATAGCCCAGGCGGGTGAGAACGCTGATCATGGAAAGGCCTGTATCTTTGTAGATGTAATTGGTGGCGCACCCTGTAAAATAAACCAGGCTACCTTTTTTTGCCCCCCTGGCAGGGATGGCGGTTGTCATTTTTTTTCGCAAGGGAATTCGACTGATCCCAGGGAGTTGGTTTAAGGGGATATTGCCCATGCAGTGTTTATTTGCAAGCCAGGCAGGGGTCAGTTTCTGGCCGAGCTTGGCCATGCCAGCCCCCCTTCGGATCCGGCTTTCCTTGGACAGCAGATAAATCAGGCTTTTGATGGCCGGGGTTTCCCCTAAATCTTTCACCATCTTTTGCCGCATGTCCATGAATTTTTCATAGTGGTTGATGCCCGAGGGACAGGCAAGTGCGCAGGAACCGCACATCAGGCATTTGGATATGAGTTCCTTTAATAAAGGAGAGGATTGGAGGGTCTTGTTCTCAAAGGCCTTGATGAGCTGGAGCCGGGCTCTGGGGGATGCCTGTTCCTCTTTTAATACTTTGTACACCGGGCAGGCCATGAGGCAGAGGCCGCATTTACCGCAGTTTTGAAGTGGTTTGGGAGCACTCATACAAATTTTCCCGGATTCAGGATGTTGTCGGGATCAATGGCCTGTTTGATCCGGGTCATGAGATTGATGGAATCCTGGTTCATGACAAGGGGAAGGTAGCGGGCCTTGGCAAGGCCGATGCCGTGTTCCCCGGACAGGGTGCCGCCCAGATCGGCTGCCGCCGCAAATATCTCATCAAAGGCCTTTTCCACCCTTGCCCATTCTTCCGTATTGCTCTTATCCGCCGGAATCATGGGATGCATGTTGCCGTCTCCGGCATGGGCCAGCACCCCGGCCCGAAGCCCGTGGCTTTTGGTGATCCGGTTTATTTGTCGGATCATTTCAGGAACCTGGCTCACGGGCACGGTTACATCTTCGGAAATAATATCCGGCGCCAGTTTGGCAAAGACCCCATAGGCAGAACGCCTTGCCGTCCAAAGCTTTTCCCTGTCCGCATCACTGGCAGATTCCTGGATATGGACCGCATTGTTTTCCTCTAATTTTTTTATGAT
>PIVS01001263.1 GCA_003353855.1 Desulfobacteraceae bacterium | reverse complement strand
TCAGCATCACCTGGGGGAGCTGGGGAAGGTGATTGGACTGCTTTATTTTTTCAAAAACGTTTTTTGACGCCATTTCCCAACACTATTATAAGCTGGTTTAAAAAAGTAAATAGTTCTCCGCTGCTATTTTCGTGTATTTAATTGTATAGTTATTTTATGACTATAAATCAACACTTTTGGGAAATTAAGAATATAAATTCCAAGGTTTTATATTTCTTTGGGATCACACAGCTTGTCCGATGACACTGCCAGCCGGCCGCACCCGCCACAGGTATATTTAAGTTTTCCCAGCTTGGGCTTGCAGATATGTTTGGCATCCATGGAAGACTCTCCGCAATCTTCGCAGACAAATGCCTCTTTAAGTTGAACAGGGTCACATAAATGTCCCTGGTCCTTTGCCACTTTACCGCAGCTTTTACAGGTATGAAGTTCTGTCATGGGGCACCTCGCTTTTTATAAGGATTATAATAAAGACTTTCGAGGACTAACTTGATATAATATGGGGAA
>PIVS01000188.1 GCA_003353855.1 Desulfobacteraceae bacterium | reverse complement strand
ATTTCCACACAGGTGGTTCCCTGTTTGAGAATCGTGTCCATGCGGTTTGAGGCCTGTAAAAACAACTCTTCTTGGGTGGCATTTCGTGTGGCTCGGACAGTTGAGAATATTCCGCCGCCTTTTTTGGAGATCTCTTCATAACTGGCCCCATTGAGCCTGTCTTCAAACTCCCTGGAGCGGGAGCCTGCCCATACCAGGTGGGTATGGCAGTCCACAAATCCGGGAAGAATCCATTTGCCCTGGCAGTCAATAATCTGGCCGGCTGCCTTTTCAAGGGTTTTCGGCAGCTTTGTCCGTTCACCTATCCAGGATATTTTTTTGCCGGTCACCCCAAGGGCTCCATCTTTAATAATGGTATAGGATCCCTTGGCCATGGTGGCCAAATGGCAATTGATAAAAAGCAGGTCAATTGTTTTGGGGAGTTGATCTGTTGTGATGGTTAGATTGGATGGTGTCATCTTATTTTCCCCCTGGTGGTGTTGACATTTTTCCCTGGATTGGATACTACTTGTCTATACAAGTATAGAAGTGAAGTCAAGATTTTTTGACCTTTCTTTAAAAAAAATAACAAAATAATATAAGCAATTTTTAATACCATATTTTAATAAGACAGGATAAACAGTGGGAAAATTAGACCAGCCCTATGCGCTGTATGAAAAAATAAAAAGAAGTGTTGTCAGGGAGATTGAGTCGGGAAAATTAGAACCCGGAGACAAGGTGCCTTCGGAAACCCAGCTTGCCAAGGAATTTAATGCCTCCAGGATGACTGCCAACCGGGCTTTAAAAGAGTTGACCGAAGAGAACAGGATCCTTCGGGTCCAGGGTGTGGGCACCTTTGTGGCAAAAATCAAACCAGAAGCATCCCTGTTGGAGATCAAGAGTATTGCAAGGGAAATAAATGACTGGGGAGGTGTGCATTCCTGCGAGATCCTGTTGCTGGAAGAAGAACGACTGTCCCGGGAAGTAGCCGGTAAAATGGATCTGCCTGAAGGGGATCGTATTTTCCATTCCATTATTTTGCACCTGGACAGAGGGATCGGGGTTCAGTATTCCGAGCGGTATATCAATCCGGTTGTGACCCCTTTATACCTGGACCAGGATTTTACAAAAATGACCCCCAGTGATTATCTGCTTAAGGAGGCACCCATCCAGGAAGCTGAACACATCATTGAGGCGGTCAGTGTGAATAAAACCATAGAGCAATACCTGAAGATTCAGCCGGGTCAGCCCTGCCTTTCACTTACACGCAGGACCTGGTCCTTTGATCGGGTGGCAACCTATAGCAAGATTATTTCTCCTGGTTCACGATATAAACTTAAAGGAAAATTCACCAGGGAATAGTCCGCTGGGAAGGGCCTGCCTCAATGGGGGCTGACCATGAAATCTGATGGGCTCATACCATAAATCAGCCCATACCATAAAGGGGGATACAAATGACGGATCATATAATTTTAAACGGAAACAATTTCCAATTGGAAGAGCTGGTGACCATTGCACGGCATGGTATAGGGGTTGCAATTTCCGTTGAATCGGAATCACGGATACAAAAAGCCAGGCAATTGGTTGATAAATGGGTGCAGGATGGAGTTAGAATATATGGGGTGACCACAGGATTCGGAGCCCTTTCCAATGTTACCATCTCCCTTGAAGATACCAAAAAACTTCAGAAAAAAATTCTTCTAAGCCATGCCGCCGGCATGGGAAACCACATGGAAGATGGTGTGGTAAGGGCTATGATGGCCCTTCGCATCAATGATTTTTGCCGGGGCAATTCCGGCCTGCGTCTTGAAACCATTGAAAAACTGGCCCAGCTTTTAAACACAGGTATAATCCCTGTGGTACCGGAAAAAGGGTCTGTGGGAGCCAGCGGAGATCTGGTGCCAATGGCCCATCTGGCCCTGGTTCTCATCGGGGAAGGGGAAGCCTTTGTGGACGGCCAAAGAATGTCCGGCGCCAAGGCCCTGGAAAAAAGATCAATTCCCCCACTGGAGCTTGCAGCCGGTGAAGGCCTTGCCCTGATCAACGGGACCCAATTCATGATTGCCCTGGGTTGTCTGGCCCTGAATGATGCCTTGAATTTGTGTAAGCATGCCGATATTGCGGCCAGCATGAGCCTTGAAACCCTCATGGGCACCAGGAGTGCCTTTGACCCCAGAATTCACAGGGCCCGCCCCCACATGGGACAGATGAAGGCCGCCCAGAACATGCTCAAGATGACTGAAAATTCTGAAATTATCTCCTCCCATCAAGATTGCTCCCAGGTTCAGGATGCCTATACCCTGAGATGCTCTCCCCAGGTGCACGGTGCATCCTGGGATGCCTTTGCCTATGTGGAGCGGGTGATCCGGGTGGAAATGAATTCTTCCACGGAAAATCCGCTTATTTTTCCGGATTCCGAAGAGTTTCTTTCAGGCGGTAATTTTCATGGTCAGCCCCTTGCCCTTGCCTGTGATTTTTTGGGCATTGCCATTGCCGAGCTTGCCAACATTTCTGAACGTCGAATTGAAAGACTTGTCAATCCTCAATTATCCGGGCTGCCGGCATTTCTGGTGGAAGACGGGGGGCTCAACTCCGGCTTCATGATTGCCCAGTATGCAGCAGCATCCCTGGTTTCCGAGAACAAGGTTCTTGCCCATCCTGCTTCAGTGGATTCCATTCCCACATCGGCCAACAAGGAAGATCATGTGTCCATGGGGGCATTTGCCGCAAGGAAATGCCGGAATATTGTGGATAATACAGAAGAGGTTATTGCCATTGAACTGCTCTGCGGGGCCCAGGCCATTGATCTGTTTACCAATTTCAAGGCAGGGGAGGGGACCCTGGCCGCCTATAAAGTGATCCGAAGCCAGGTGGATTACAGAAAAGAAGACAGGCTTTTGTCCACTGATATTGCCAAGGTCAAGGGGCTGCTCCGGGACGGCAGCATTGTCAGGGCAGTTGAGGCCAAGGTTGGGGCCCTGTATTGACGCCCCAGTGTATTGGTGGATAAGGATATTGACGGGCTCAGGAAAGGCGGACCAGTTTCAGGCCTCCCCAGAGTCCGATCTGTTTGCCCTTGATAATAACAATACCCTGGATGCCCTGGATCTGTTTTCCCAAGGAGATGGCTTTTTCAACATCGCATTCTTTTTTCACCCTGTTGCAAAGGGCTGTGGCGGTGGCATCTGCCAGACAACAGGAGGCGGCAACCACGCTCACGGCATCTGCCCTGCCAAAGCTTTTGGAATGGCCCAGGGTTCCCGACGAGGTACACATGGCAAAGGGGGTATTTTGTTTTTCAACCAGGATACCCGTGGTCATGCTCAAAGGGGAATCTCCGGCATAAATACTGAACACGGTTTCAATGTCTGATTTGATAAAAATATCCCCCCCGTTTTCCACCACCACTTCATTGGACAGCTCCAGAAGATCTTTGCCCACATATTCGGCCATTGCCCCGGCCACGGCAGCCATGGGTCCGACATTGGCAGATCGTGCGGCCTCGATCATATCCATGACAATGGCAGGTGCTATCCCTGGGGTTGGTAAAGGGGAGAGGGCTGTTGCAAATTTTGGGTTTTGGAGGATATGGGTCTCAATATATTGTCTGTGTTTTAAGGCCGCTTGTATGGCCTGGTCTGACAGGTCTGTCTGGGCCTGGATATTTAAATTGGTCTCTTTTACAGTGATTTCAAAGGAGACCAGTCCCTTTTTTTCATGTTGTCTGCGGTAGGCACTTCGGTTTTCAAACATTGTCAATATATTCGGGTTTGAGGTGATCAGGGGCCTGGCGGATGAAATAGGAATCTGTCATACCGGAAATGAAATCCCGGACAATTTCCGCATGGGTATGATCCTTTATGTAGCTCTGGTCCATTCCATTTAAGAAGTTCTTAAAAATATCAGAGGACTGCTGCCCTTTTTCAAGAGAGGATAAATAGGTTTCAAACAGGTGTTTAAATATTTCCTCAATGGAGGACAGATGTTTTTTGATTGCCGGATTTTTGTAAATATATCGATAATTAAATTCTTTAAGGCTTTTTAACGCCTGGGATACGGGGTCGGAAAATCCTATAAAAGGATTGCCAAGGCTGTTATGGATCAGATCGGTTACCAGGTTGAAGACAATGGTTCCATTGGTCCGGCCCAGGATCTTCTTGCAGTCCCCGGGTATCTTATCCCGGGCAACTATTCCAAGGCGGATGGCATCCTCCAGATCCCGGCCGATATAGCTTATGGTATCGGCCATCCTGACAACACACCCCTCCATGGTCATGGGGATTTCATCGCAGCGGGGTCCGGCTTTAATGGTCCGTACCATGGTATCAAAATCTTCAAGGGATCGATCCCGTTTTGGGATCAGCTTTTTTGAGTGGACCTCTCCGTTGTGGCAGACAATGGCATCCATGGTCTGGAGGCTCAGGTTCCAACCCTTTCCGTTTTTTTCTATTCTGTCTAAAAATTGGATACTCTGAAGGTTATGGTGGAAGTATCCGGCCCCGTGTTTATGGGTCAGTTTTGATAAAAAAAGTTCACCGTCATGGCCAAAGGGAGCGTGACCTATGTCATGGCCCAGGCTTGCAGCTTCGATGAGATCCTGATTTAACTCAAGGTATCTGCCAATGGTCCTGGCCACACGGGAGACCAGTTGAACATGGAGAACCCGGTGGGTGAGGTGGTCGTTCTTTATAAGTGAAAAAACCTGGGTTTTATCAATATACCGGGTAAAGGCCATGGAATAGAGGATTCGGTCTGCATCGGTGCTAAAGGCCTGGCGGTATTCATTTTTTGCTTTGGGTTCTGCCCGGCGTCTTTGGGCGGTGTGGGAAAAACAAGCCAGGTCGCCTAGATTTTCTTTTTCCTGAAGGGTTAAAAAATCTTTAAGTTCCCTGGCTTTTTTAAAGTTATCATTCAAGGTGATTAATCTATTTTCTAGAATTGCTTTAAAATATTGTCTACAACAGTGTCAAAGGCTTTTGTGAATTCTGTTTCACCCTCTTCAAACATTACCGGCACCCCGGCGTCTCCGGAGGTGACCACCCGGGTGTCAAAGGGCAGGGAACCCAGAAATTCAAGTCCCTGGGATTTGGCGGTTTTTTCACCACCTCCGTTTTTAAACAGGTCAATGGCTTCACTACAGTGGGGACATTTAAAGGCAGCCATGTTTTCCACAAGGCCAAGGGTCTTCATTTTAACTGTCTTACAGAAAGAAATGGATTTTCGGACATCGGACAAGGCGACTTCCTGGGGGGTGGTGACAATGACGCCCAGAGCTTCGGGAATGTTCTGGACAACCGTCAGGGGTTCATCTCCCGTACCAGGGGGGGCATCAATTATCAAAAAGTCAAGCTCACCCCACTCCACGTTACCGACAAATTGCTGGATCATACCGGTTTTGGCTGGTCCCCGCCAGATGATGGCCTGGTCCTTGTCCTGCATCAATGCCTGGACCGATACCACTTTGAGATTTGCATTAACCTGTTTGGGCATGAGTCTCTGCTGGTCCGGGCTGATGTCTAAAAGCTCGGTTAATCCAAGCATATGGGCAATGGAAGGGCCGTGGACATCCACATCCATAAGGCCTGTTTTATATCCTTTTTTAGACAGACTGGCTGCCAGGTTGGCAGATACACTGCTTTTCCCCACTCCGCCTTTCCCGCTTAAGACAAATATCTTATGTTTTATTTTGCCCAGAGAATCCTTGATCATAGCCTGCTGTTCCTGTTGTTTCTGGGCCATGTCTCCGCCGCCACCCTGGGATGGACATCCCTGGCTTTTTTTTGCTTTATTTACGTTCTCGTGAATCATAATATACTGGTCTCCTTTGAGAAGTCTTTATGGGTTAAATCATTTTTTAGATAATGATCATGATCCAGGTTCTGTCAACCTGAATACAGACTCTTTTATGGGGGGATTGGGAATAAACCGGGTAAGGCTCAAATGGATCTTTCTGCCCCTGGCATCCTGAATCAAAATGGTTGCAGGAATACGACTCTTGCCATGGGACTGGTAGTCAAGATAAGTGATGTCATAGAGTGGAATATTCTCTTTTCCAAGAAAGACTAATTGTTGCACTTGTCCGACTTTATCCAGATGAATTTGCTGGAAGGTTGATTGCCAGTTTTGTGCCAGAATTAATGGGGAGGAACTGCCATCCCCAGGTTCAAACCAGGCATGGTCAAATTTTTGCAGCGGAATATGTCCCAGGAGAATGGCAATCATCCCGGACAATTTCACCGGGAGGTGGATAAACTTTTCCAAATCCGGGTCATTTGAAAGGGTGGTATGGGGTTTGTGTTCGCCGGTGTGGGAGATAAAGGTCACATTTTTTCCTGTGGCCACTAAGGTCTCAAAGGGATGGCCCGACACAAGAAAGGTGAGCCTAAGGAGGTTGGGGGCGGTTGCTGCCCATGCAATCTTGAATTTGTCTTTTCGGGTGTCGGTTTCAAGGGTAACCCATCCGGTTCCCTTGGAAGAGGTTATATCCTGGTTTAGGGATGAGATCTCATGGGCAAGGTGTCGGGCTTTTTTGTCTAAAGCCGGATCCGTTTTGGGCCGAAGCGGGGTGCATCCGGAAACTATTGCCAGGAAGATCAAAGCCAGGCCCGGCAAAATCAGGGGAAAGCAAATCCTGCGGATCTTATTTCTCATTGAGTTTTTTTTCGAGATCCTTAATCTTTTTTTCAATTTCCCGGGTCAGATCCTTATCTTTTTTTTTGTCATTGGTCAGGGCTTTTTTATAGGTGGCCAATGCTTTTTCCAATTGCCCGGCCTTTAAATAGGCGTCTGCCAGGTGGCCTGCGATAATCGTTTCAAAATCACTCAATTGGGCTGCCCGCTCAAGGTAATGGACGGCCATTTCATAGTCTTGCTTCTGGTAATAAACCCATCCCATGCTGTCGGTGATATACCCGTCCTCAGGCTTTTGTTTTAGGGCTCTTTCAATCAGGTCCAGGGCCTGATCCAGTTTAATCCCCATGTCTGCATAGGTGTAGCCCAGATAGTTAAGGGCACTGGCATTGTCGGGATCAATTTGAATCACCTCTTTCATGGTCTGGATGGATTGCTCTTTCAGTCCTGCCTTGTCCTGGATCATTCCCAGCCGGAAAAGCAGGGTGGTATTGTCCGGGGTGGTCTCCAGGCCGCTTTTCAGGGTGGTCATGGCCTTGTCGTATTGGGCTTGGTCTTCGTAAAAAGAAGCAAGGAATGAGATGATGTCTATGTCTTCCGGATCTTGTTTGTGGTGTTGTTCCAGAAGTTGAATCGCCTTTTGCGGCTGATTTATCTCCCGGTACAAAAACGCAATATTAAGCAAGGTTTTCTTGTGTTGGGGATGGTCCGGTGTCACCTTGAGGTAATGTTTGATGGCTGATTCATTATCTTCCACTGCTTCATAGGCCATGCCGGTGAAAAAATTTAAATTGGAATTATCAGGATCTGCCTTGCTCAACTGGGAAAATACAATGACGGCATCCTGGTATCGTTTTTCAGACATAAAAGTATCCACCGCCACCATGATCAACCTGGAATTATCTTTGGCCTCATTGCCCAGTTCAGTGAACAATTGCGAAGCCTTGGCCTTTTGATTGTTTTTGTAATGGAAAAGGGCCATCTCAAGGACTGCCCGTTCATTTTCCGGTTCAATCTTGAGGATTTTTTCATAGGCTTCAAGGATACGTTTTTTGCGGTTCTTTTTCCCCTGTTTTTCATAGATTTCAATCAGCTTGAACCGGGGTTCCACAAGTTCCGGTTCCAATTCAATTGTTTTTAAGAATGCTTTTTCTGCAAGTCCTTGGTTTCCCATGAGCAATTGGGCCTCTCCAAGGTAAAAATAGGCTACATAATAATCAGGGAGTTCTTCAGCCATCCTGGAGAAAAGATCAAGGGCTTGCTGAAAATTTTCATTTTCCATTAAGATCTTGCCAAGGCGAAGATAGGTTTCCTTGTTCTTGGGGTCCAGGGCCAGTATTTTTTTATAAAGGCCGGGCAATTGGTTCTCCGGGTCCTCTTTTTTTATCAGACGAACCAGGAGCAGCAGGTTCTCAACATTATCAGGGTCCTGATTCACAAGCATTTCAGCCAGTGCCAGTGCCTGGTCATTTTTATTTTGCTTTAGATAAAATCGGATCAAATCTCTTTTTAGAAATGCAGAACCAGGATCCTTTTTAATGGCTTTTTCCAGGGAGACGATTGCCTGGGGGATTTCATCCTTTTGTGC
Organism: Desulfobacteraceae bacterium; assembly: GCA_003353855.1. Lineage (GTDB taxonomy): Bacteria > Desulfobacterota > Desulfobacteria > Desulfobacterales > Desulfobacteraceae > NBML01. The sequence continues at coordinate 339 of PIVS01000188.1, read as the reverse complement.
ATGCATTCTGGATTCAAGATAGAAAAAGGTGGCAGGCAATTGGGACTCTTCCAGGGCGGTATTCTCCGCGGAAATCTTTGCCGAATCTTCGGATTTGGAAATCATTTTGCCCTGGTTACATCCTGAAATAGACAAAATTGCAGTCAAAAATAAAAAGATCCAAATGGATTGTATTTTCATGGAGTTCATGACCTTTTTTTTGTGAATGATTTTTCGGTGGTTACTGGTTGTGATCATACATGTCAAAATCAGGCATATCTTTTTTGAAAAAGGCTTTCATTTTCTTTAAAATATTATTTTCAATCTGTCGAACCCGTTCCCTGGAAATGGAGTACTCTT
>PIVS01001262.1 GCA_003353855.1 Desulfobacteraceae bacterium | reverse complement strand
ACACATTGATCCAGATTGTCATTTTTTTGACAATTGTTTTAACAAAATTTTAAATTTAAAAGTTGATATAAGTTGATATGCAGAAGAACTTCACTAATTTTAATTTTACTTGGTGAAACAACTCTAACCTGTTGGTGTAACTCTTTTACCATGGGAATTTTGACTCAGAACAATAGACAACTCATAGTGCAACTTTCAAATTTTCAACTTTGTAAAAATAATTGTCAAAAAAAGTGATGAACGGATCGATGTGATAAATAAATAATTGTCTGTCTTAATCTGATTTTTCATAAAAAAGCTACAAGCTGGTCATATTAAGACAGATTTCATGCCAAAAAAACTATACTTTTCATTAATTTTCTTCAATTTATGGGACATATATTTACTGCACACATTGATCCAGATTGTCATTTTTTTGACAATTGTTTTAACAAAATTTTAAATTTAAAAGTTGATATAAGTTGATATGCAGAAGAACTTCACTAATTTTAATTTTACTTGGTGAAAC
>PIVS01000742.1 GCA_003353855.1 Desulfobacteraceae bacterium | reverse complement strand
TTAGGGGCCTTTTTGGGATATCGTTCCCCCTATACGGCCAAGGTCACAAAGAAAGGGTTGGTGTATAAATTGTCCGCAACAAACCGTGATCGTTTGCTCAATGAGAATCCTGAACTGGCATCAAAATTTCAGCAACTTGTTATTATTATGCTGGGCAGCCAGCTCATGAAAACCAGTAAAGTAATCAACACAAATACAAATTCATAGGATAAGTTTATTTGAGAATTATTAAAGAACATAGCGCATTGAGAATCATTTGGGACACCTGTCTCCTTGTTTTAATCCTGGCAAGTATTCTCATCGTTCCTTTTCAATTGGTATTTTTGCAGTCAATTGATGTGATGGCTTTGCTTGTCATCTATATAATCGATCTATTTTTCCTGGCCAATCCGGACTTCAACGTCTATAATCTGCCATTGGTTTTAGCATTTCGTTTACCAAGGCTTCTTAGAATCATCAGAATGTATCTTATTTTTCGACGCTGGGAGGTTTTTTCCCGGATAAATCCGGGAATCTTGCGGATTATTAAATTTGTCATTACCATAATGATGATAATTCATCTTCTCAGCTGTGTCTGGTTTTTAAGCTCAGTCCTGGAAGGATTTCCCGATCAATGCTGGGTTGTCCGGGGCGGCATCCACCAGGCCCCGATATTCACTCAGTATTTGAGATCCCTTTACTGGACCATCACGACCATGACAACGGTGGGGTATGGAGATATTACCCCGGTCCTGGATGTTGAGTATATTCTGGCAATAATAGTCATGCTGATGGGGGCATCCATCTATGCCTTCATGATTGGTAATATCGCATCCCTGGTTAGTCGCCTTGATTCAGGAAAAGCCAATTTATTTAATAAAATAGAGTCCATGACCCAATATTTAAGAGCTCGGAAGATTCCCAATGAAACCATTAAAACAGTTCGCAATTATTATGAATACCAATGGGAAAAACACAAAGGGATCCATGAGGACACGCTGTTTGGTGATTTACCGGATCAGTTCAGACTCAGGATCTTAAGAGGTCTCATTGCCGAATCCCTGGTCAGGGTCCCGCTCTTTAAATTTTGCTCTCCACCATTGAGAGACGAGCTGCTCAAAGCCCTCAGATCCCATACCTACCCGCCGGGAATCTTTATTGCCAGAGAAGGCGAAGTTGGAAAGGAATTCTTTTTCTTAAGCTGCGGTCAGGCACAGATTTCTTCCAACAATGGCCGGACAAAACACGGTATGATTGAAAAAGGGGACTACTTTGGACATTTGTCACTTATTTTGAAAGAAAAACGAAGCGCTTCTGTAAAGGCATTGACCTATTGTGAGGTGTTCAAGTTGCACCGGGATGATTTTAACCGTATCAAAGATGAATATCCGGAACTTACAGCGCTTTTAAAGAAAATGTCATCCAAAGAAACCGACAGGTTATCAAAGTTGATTTTGGATGGAGTGACGCTATAATACAACAAAAGGAGGGTTTTTCCATGACAGAATTTAGCATGACAAAATGGTCTGATGTCTATAAAATAGGTATCGAAATTATAGATGAACAGCATAAAGAATTTTTCAGGCTTGCCCACCATTTTTTTGAAGACTGTCTATCAGATGAAGGTGAAGAACAGGTCAAAAGTACTTTGACAGCACTGGGAAATTATGCAGAAAAGCATTTTCGAACAGAAGAGGCTTTTATGAAGGAAAAGGGATATCCTGATTTGGAGGCCCATAAAAAACTACATGCCCAGTTCATAAAAATATATGAAACGCTTCACACTTCATTAAAAAATAATGAACCAAAAGAAACGATTGTAAATGAAACACTTGCTCTTTTAATGGACTGGCTAAAAGAGCATATTGTTAATGTAGATGGAGACTATGCAAAATTTTCCAAACAGAGCCTTCCGTAATTATCTGTATTTATAATACATATGGTGTCTATCGATTTCAACACTCTTAAATGCACAGACTGTAAAATAGTTTTGGGAAAGAAATAAATGAATAATGGTGAAGATTTTAGCAAAAGTCTGCAAAATGCTTTTATTGAACAGACAAGAAAAATATTAAATTTAAATCTTTATACCAAAGCCATACTCTCAAC
>PIVS01000741.1 GCA_003353855.1 Desulfobacteraceae bacterium | reverse complement strand
ACATGGATTCTGGGCAGGATGTCCTGGACATGCTCATTGTCCAGGCAGAGGATGGCCAGGCCGTAAAAGGGGACGGAATTGATGAATTGGACAAAGGTGTCCTTGATTTCCTCAATATCCTTGTAAAAGTCAAGGTGTTCTAGGTCGATATTGGTGACTGCGGCAATGGCCGGGGCATATTTTAGAAAAGAGCCGTCGCTTTCATCGGCTTCGGCCACTATAAAGTCCCCGTTGCCGTGGAGGGCATTGGTGTCAAGGCCCTGCAGCAGACCGCCGATGATAACGGTGGGGTCCAGGCCCGCAGTATTCAGGATCTGGGATATCATGGCCGTGGTGGAGGTCTTTCCGTGGGCACCGGAAACGGCAATGGAATATTTTATCCGCATTAGTTCGGCCAGCATTTCAGCCCTGGGGATGATGGGAATAACCATCTGTCTGGCCCGGATCACTTCCGGGTTTTCCTGGGCAACGGCTGAGGAGGTAACAAGAACATTAGCCCCGGCTATCTGTTCCTTTGCATGCCCCTGAAATATTTTAGCCCCCTTTTTTTCAAGTCTTTGGGTGATATGGGACAGTTTCAGGTCCGAGCCGGATACGGTGTATCCAAGGTTGATCAGCAATTCTGCAATCCCGCTCATGCCGATTCCGCCGATGCCCACAAAATGGATATGGTAATTGCTCTGATACATGGGTCACACCTCCATCTTTTTTGTGTTTAAAATTACCGCTGCAATGATTTTGTCAGCATCGGGCATGGCAAGCTGCTTAAAGGCAATTCCCATTTCTTTTAACTTCTCCTTGTCTGTTCTGAGGGTCTGGATGGTTTCTTTTAAAAGCTGTCCTGTCAGGTCCCGGTCGGCAATGAGAATTGCTGCCCCTTTGTCTGCCAGGGTTTTTGCATTGTAAGTCTGGTGGTCATCGGCTGCATAGGGAAAGGGCACCAAAATGGCCGGCACCCCTTTGATGCTCAACTCGGAAATCGTGCTTGCTCCGGCCCGGGTTATCACAAGAGAGGCCCTGTCCTGGAGGGCCGGCATGTCCTGGAAAAATGCCCGGACCGTGGAAGTTACTTTAAGCTTGTCATAGGCTTCACGGATTTGACTTTCCTCCGGGATACCGGTCTGGTGGATAATATGAACCCGGGTCAGGTCCATGAGGTTTAATGCCTCTATAACGGCATGGTTAATGGTGGCGGCTCCCTGGCTGCCGCCGGTTACCAGAATGGTAAAATCTCCGGGCTTGATATCAGTTCCAAGATTTGAGTCCTGATTTGAATTTTGGCCTTGCCTAGGACTTGTCCGGCGAACGGGATTGCCCACATATTGGGTTTTATGGTTAATGGGCATGCCCTTGGTGGGCTCAAAGGCCGTAAAAATAGTATTTGCAAACCGGGACAAAAGACGGTTGGTAATACCGGGGATGGAATTTTGTTCCTGGATGGCCCTGGGGATTCTTAGTATCCAGGCTGCCAATACAACGGCAAAGGATGAAAATCCGCCAACACCCAACACAAAATCCGGCTTGAATCGGGTCAGAATGATCAGGGACTGAATCAGGCTGACCAGGATAAGGCTGCTCGAAGTCAGTTTATCCATGAGACTGCCGCCCTTGATGGGTTTGGAAATTATGGTTTTATGATTCAATCCATAGGTTTTCAGGGTGGAGATTTCAAAGGGAGCATCGGTGCCGACAAAGAGAATTCGGGCATGGGGATTTTCCGATTTAAGGGCCTGGGCAACCGCGATTCCCGGGAAGAGGTGTCCTCCTGTTTTTCCTCCGGCTATGACCAGGTTGAATTTATTGAGATCGGATTTATTTTTCATTTTTTATGGAAGCCCCAATGTTCATTAAAATCCCCATGGCAGCCATGTTGACCACCAGAGATGTCCCGCCATAGCTGATAAAGGGCAGGGTAAGGCCTTTGGTGGGAAGCACTCCCAATGCCACTCCGGTGTTGATGATAACCTGGACCCCAATATACAGGGTCAGGCCTGATGCTGTGATCGTGCCAAACATATTATCAGACTGCTTGGCAATCTGGGATCCGGTTACCAGGATCACGGTATAAAGTGTGAAAATTGCAATGATGCCTA
>PIVS01000740.1 GCA_003353855.1 Desulfobacteraceae bacterium | reverse complement strand
TACGTATTCCCTGATGTCATTTTCACTTAAATTATTATGGAGTGGAATATCTGGCCTATCCAGCACCAGCAGTAGTTCAGTCTTGTTGTTGTGAATTCTTTTTAATGCCAGATCAAGTGAGGCCCATTTGGTTTTTCGGGTAAACAGCTCATCAAATGTAAACGTCTAATTAACCCCATCTTATACTTTCAATTGGATTGTGACATATTAATCCAACTTTACAATTAAGGGAGAGTTGGACGATGTCAGAACAGTCAAAAAAAGCAAATCAAAAATTATCTCAATTCTGGAAAAACCATATAAAAGAATGGTCTCAGACAAAAGTTACACAGAATGCATATTGTAGGAATAACAATCTTAGGCCAAACCAGTTCACATATTGGAAGAACAAATTGAAACAACAGAATTTACCTGTAGAATTCGTCCAAGTGACATCGAACCACTTTGAGGAAGTTATTAACCGGCCTTCTTCAAACACTCTTAAACTAAACATCAAATCTGAATTTCAGATTGAAATCCCGGATGGATTTTCCCAAACCACGCTGGAACAGGTACTTCAGGTAGTGGGGCAGTTTTAATGTTTTTACCAACACACAACTTAAAGGTCTATATCGCCCTCGGCACCACAGATATGCGCAAATCCATTGATGGCCTTTCCATTCTGGTCAGTGAAAAATTTAACTTGGACCTATTTTCCGGCCACCTGTTTGTTTTTTGTAATCGGAATCAAAATATGCTTAAAATTTTGTACTGGGATAAAAGTGGATTTTGCCTTTGGCACAAACGTCTTGAAAAAAATAAGTTCAAATGGCCAAGGTCAAAAGAAGAGGTAATGGCTGTCGGAACACAGGAACTTTCATGGCTAATCAACGGCTTGAATATCTATCAAAAAAATGCTCATAAAACTTTAAAATACACCACAGTTTTTTGAATAAAAACTATGAAAAACCGCTTGGTTGTGCTATATACAGCACATGACAAACGACGTTCTCTCAGGCATAACCGACCTTGAAAATCTTAAGAAAGTTGCAATTGATTTAAACACAAAAAATCATTTGTACCAGTCGGAAATTAAAATTCTAAACGAGCAGATTCAATGCTTACGGGATAAACTTTTTGGTAAGAAAACAGAGAAAATATCCAGAGATGATGGTCAGCTTTCTTTATTTGATATTCCTGAACCAGAATGCCCCTTATTAGAAGAACCTGAAGAAACAAAAATAAAATCCCACACCCGGAAAAAAAGAGGACGTAAACCTTTACCTGCAAATCTGCCACGAATTGAAGTTATTCATGAACTTTCAGAAAAAGAAAGACAATGTGGTTGCGGATGTCTTAAAACTTATAGCGGTCAGGAAGTCTCTGAACAACTTGACTTTATTCCGGCTAAAGTACAGGTAATCCAGAATATCAGGTATAAATATGCCTGCAAAAATTGCGAAGGTGTTGAAGACGAAGGCCCCACAGTATCCATTGCCAGAATGCCAGAACAGATAATCCCAAAAAGTATGGCAACTCCAGGGCTTCTTGCTCATATTCTGACAGCTAAGTTTGCTGACGCTCTGCCATTTTATCGACAGGAAAAGCAATTTTCCAGAATCGGTGTTGACCTGCATAGGTCAAGCATGTGCAACTGGACAATGAAAATCGCCCAGGCTTGTGAAATATTAACAGGTTTTATGCAGGCCCAAATTCTTCAAGGTGCGGTGATAAATATGGATGAAACATCGGTCCAAGTAGTCAAAGTACCAAAACGATCTAAATGTTATATGTGGGTGTTCAAAGGCGGGACACCGGACAAACCAATTATCCTGTTCCAGTATCATCCAACAAGATCTGGAGATGTTGCATTACAATTTTTAGATGGTTACCAAGGTATTGTCCAAACGGACGGCTATGCTGGATATAATTTTCTTGATACCATGGCTGGGATTATTCATGTTGCCTGTTGGGTGCATTCCCGCCGTAAATTTACAGATGTTATAAAAGCCCTTGGGAGAAAAAAAGGTACTCCCCCTTCAGGGAATGCCGGAACTGCTTTAAAGTATATCAGCAAGCTTTACAAAATTGAAAAACAAGCTAAAGAAAAAGGCTT
>PIVS01001261.1 GCA_003353855.1 Desulfobacteraceae bacterium | reverse complement strand
CATTAACACAACTTCCCGGCCTATATCGGAATCCCTCAATTGGGAACAGGTGTGTGTTCTTTTCATATCTCCAAGTAAATCAGTCACGTTTTTTCCTTAATCTGGTTATTTTTATAAATGGTATTTGTTTCAAAATTGTTTTAAAATTGTCATCAGCTCGGGTACCAGCTTATCAATGGCGACTAAGGTCTGGTCTTTGGTATTCATATTTCTTAATATCAGCTGGTTCTCATCCAATTCATTCTCCCCGACAATGAGTACATGGGAGGCGTTGAGCTTGTTTGCTCTTTTCATAAGGCTTTTCAGGCTTTTTCCCCGGAAATCCACCTCGGTTCTAAATCCTTTTTGGTTCATTTCGCAGGACCAGAGATAGGCCTTTGCCAGGGCGTTATCCCCCAGGGCAACAATGAACAGGTCCAGTTGGGATTTTTTTGATTCAATTTCCAGTTGCTCCATGACTTCCACCAGGCGGTCAAACCCGATGGCAAATCCAATGGCAGGGGTGGCAGG
>PIVS01001260.1 GCA_003353855.1 Desulfobacteraceae bacterium | reverse complement strand
ATGATTATTCAATGACCAGCATTACCTGCTTTGTGGCAACTTTGTCATCCACTTTTACATTGATTTCCTTGATTTTTCCATCCATTGTTGAGACAATTGGATTTTCCATTTTCATGGCTTCCAGGACTAATAATTCCTGGCCTTCAACCACTTTGTCTCCCGGGTTGACTTGGACTTCAATAATGGTTCCGGGCATGGGGGCTAAAATTTCTGTGCTCATTCGGTTCTCCTTTTTTCAAAAGATATTACTCCAAAAGATAGTTGACGCGTTGCCTACGAAAGGTAAGCTTTTTTTTAAACAAGGTAGTTTAGCTCTATACTTAAAGAAAAATTTAAAGTCAAGTCAGTATATGGACCGGCAGGGTCGCAGGGATTCAACTATTGTGACAGGGAATAGGTGTGATTTAATGGCCTGTGCCGGTTAAACCCAATAATTTTTGGACCTAGGAGTTTAAGAATGCGACAATACTTTGAAAAGATGACAGAATTTGGCAGTGAACTGAACAAGGGT
>PIVS01001259.1 GCA_003353855.1 Desulfobacteraceae bacterium | reverse complement strand
GTAATGTAGTCACCTGAAGGGGTTTTCCAGCGCCCTCGTTTGTATAGAATGTTCCAGCTGGCGAAAATGATGTCCTGTACAATAAAATCCTTGTAATCGATAAGTATAGATCCTGGCGGTAGGTTTTCTGGCTGTAATTTTAGTTCTTCATGAATTACAAGGTCTTTGGTTTTGGATTTCTTTTTTCTTTCTGATTTTGAGTCTCTTTTTTTTGCGGGCTTATCTGTATTCTTATCAAGATTTGATGGCTTTATTTTAGGTTTGGGTTTCTGGCCTTTTAATATAGCAATCTCATCTTTTAATCCCTGAATTTTTTCTGCCTGATTTTGGATTATTTCCAATAACGCAGCTACAATTGGCGTGATTTCTTCTTTAGGGATTTGGGATATTAATTGGGTGCGGCTCTTTTGCAACGCCCTCTAAAAAATCTAATATTCATCGAATTTCTCCCTTCCGTTGATCTTACTTGATGATTTTTAAGTGACAGCGCCCGGTAAAAAGATGTTGAAGC
>PIVS01001258.1 GCA_003353855.1 Desulfobacteraceae bacterium | reverse complement strand
GAGTGACAATGCCAAACACAATCAAAAGAAGAGGAAGTACACATAAGTCTTCCTGGGTGCAGCCGCCTGGAGACCAGAGGAGAGGAACGCGCTAGTACTGGGGTTTCAGAAAAAATTTGCAGCGACTTTATGCCGGCTAGAACTTTTTCAGTTTTCAATATAGCTATGGAAACCCATACCTTTTTGGAAACCTCACGAAATTGTGCGTTCATCACCGTGGCCCTTTTTTCGAATTAGGCCTCCTGAATCGATAAAAAGTATAAAAGGTTTCTGGTAGCAAGTTGTTTCTGTTTTTTAAAACAATTTTTGTCACTGTTTTCTGGAGAAGTCGATTTTTTTCTGGCTTTTTTCGAATTTTTGGCGAACGAGGGAAAATGTTTTGGACAAACCGAGTCTACCCCAAGGCGAGGCTCTTTCAGAAAACTGCAAATAAAATCAGCTCTTGAGGTTTTGAGGCCACCAAACCACCCAGAGTCGCTTTGTTTCGTCGTGAGCTTTCGAAAGATGTACG
>PIVS01000739.1 GCA_003353855.1 Desulfobacteraceae bacterium | reverse complement strand
GCATGAAGAAAAATGGAAAAATGGTGGATCCCCTCACCCACAAATCACCTTCGGCAACCCCTGTCAATCCCCATGAAATGGAATCATTTCTGGCAAAGACACAACAACTATTCCAAAGAATACTAACAGCCCAAAAACTTGCTCTCTCAAACAAAAAATCAGTATAAACCTGTCCATTTAGGATCGAAAACATAATAAATTGGTCGGCTGGCAGATTCCAATCAGCCAATGGAAAGACAAAAGGCCTAAGGTTAAAAAACCTTCCGGGCCTTTTTTCATATTGCTTTTCAATTAAATTTCATATCTAATCAGCTGTTCATATATCGAACCGGTCATTGCAATTTAATGGAAAAGACAGGCACCATGCTTAAAGATGATATCAAAAAAACCATCCATCTGTCCCTGCCCATGATTGTGGGACAGATCGGCCAACTCTCCATGTCCCTGGCGGACAATATCATGGTGGGCCGGGTGGGAACCGATTCCCTGGCAGCCGCCGCCATAGGCAATGCATTGTTTACCCTGGTCATGGTGCTGGGATTCGGAATTTCCATGGCCGTCACCCCCCTGACAGCCATGGCCGCCGGTGCGGGAAGGGATCGGGACTGCGGCGTGGTGCTGCGCCAGGGCCTGATTGTCAATCTTTTGTCCGGGGTGTTCCTCTGCGGACTAACCTTTGCCGGAGCAGAATCCATCCGATTTATGAACCAGCCCCAAACCATTGTGGCACCGGCAATTCTCTATATGCAGGTGCTGGGGTTTTCCATGCTGCCCCTGATGCTCTTCCAGTCCTTCCGCCAGTTTGCCGAAGGCGTCAGCTTTCTGAAACCGGCCATGGTCATCACGCTTCTGGCCAACCTGGTCAATATAGTTGTTAACTGGGTCTTTATATACGGAAATCTCGGGGCGCCGGCCCTGGGTCTTACCGGAGCCGGTATTGCCACCTTTTCCTCCCGGACCTTCATGGCCCTGGTCCTGATGTGGGTGATCATGACGGCCCCGACCTTAAAGCGGTATGATCCCTCTCTCCGGTACCGGAAAATTGATGTCTCCATAATGAAAAAGCTGTTAAAAATCGGCATCCCCTGTGCATTTCAATACTTTTTCGAAGTGTCTGCCTTTGCCGCATCCTCGGTGATGGTGGGGTGGATGGGCACCCAGGCTCTGGCCGCCCACCAGATCGCCCTGAACCTGGCATCCATTTCCTTTATGGTGGCCATGGGCATCTCAGCCGCCGGCACCATCCGGGTAAGCGATGCAGTGGGCAGGGGTTCAACCGGTGACATACGGGCTGCCGGATTTTCCGCAACCCTGCTCTGCGCCGGATTCATGGCCAGCGCAGGCCTTGTCTTTGTTCTGTTCCGGTATTATCTGCCCACCTTTTACGTTTCGGATAGTGAGGTAATAGAGATGTCAGCCACCCTGCTGGTGATTGTGGCTTTTTTTCAGATATCAGACGGGACCCAGGCCGTGGGTCTGGGCATTTTAAGGGGCATCACAGACATGAAAATCCCCACCCTCATCAACCTGGCCGCCTATTGGGTCATTGGCCTGCCATCCAGCTATGTCCTGGCATTCCACTTCGGCCTTGGCATTTACGGGATCTGGTATGGATTATTGATCAGCCTGACAGCCTCGGCCTTATTAATGATGCTCAGATTTCATGTCAAAACAAAAGAAAAAACAGCGGATTCAACCTAAGCACCCCAAACTCAGTATTCAAAGGCAATGTGAACTGATAGGACTGCCTCGTTCCAGCTATTACCGTGAAGGCCTGGCGGGACAGGAAACGCCTAAAAATCTTGAATTTATGAGACTCATTGACAATGAATATACTGCCCATCCTTTCTATGGTACCCGTCAAATACGCAATGTACTCAGACGCAAAGGACATAAAATTAACCGCAAACGGGTTCAGCGATTGATGCGGAAAATGGGAATTCAATCCATTGCACCGAAGCCGAATACCAGCAAAGCTCATCCCAAAAATAAAGTGTATCCATATCTTTTGAGAAACTTTGATGTAACCAGATCAAATCAGGTGTGGTGTACTGACATAACATATATCCCGCTCGCAGGCGGATTCGTTTATTTGACAGCAGTC
>PIVS01001257.1 GCA_003353855.1 Desulfobacteraceae bacterium | reverse complement strand
GGGGAAGCAGGCGCCTAAGGTATGGTCGATAACTGGGGTGAAGTCGTAACAAGGTAGCCGTTGAGGAATCAGCGGCTGGATCACCTCCTTTCAAAGGAAAGATAAGTATTATAAACGCTCTATATTTTTCACTGGCCAATTTTGAGAGATTAAAGCCTTGAGGGCCTGTAGCTCAGTTGGTTAGAGCGCACGCCTGATAAGCGTGAGGTCGGTGGTTCGAATCCACCCAGGCCCACCACTTGGGGAATTAGCTCAGCTGGGAGAGCGCCTGCCTTGCACGCAGGAGGTCAGCGGTTCGATCCCGCTATTCTCCACCAAGCATAGAATGGTTCAGTGCTTTGCTGCTGAAAATTGAGAGATTGACAGCGGTAACGTGTGGAACTTTTAATCGTTCTTTGACAATTTGTTGTTGTAAATATCAATTGCGCAGTTGTTAAAATTATCATTAACAACTGATTAAAATATAAAGTGGAAACCTGATTGTTGAATCAGGTGGAAGCTTGACCATTTAA
>PIVS01000738.1 GCA_003353855.1 Desulfobacteraceae bacterium | reverse complement strand
GTGCATTGGGTAAAGACCTTTGGCAGCCCAAGGCACTGCGGATGGCCTTTCGGCTGTGGCAGGTCACCTTGGCCGTTTGCCGGATTGAGGCGGTTTGTTTAAATACCGTTCTGATTTTTGCCTGCTGTTCTTTTGTCAACCGGCTCATGATGACCTCCCTTTAGCAACCATCTGGTTAAGCCTTTCAATTTCGGGGTTTATCCGACCTAAAAATTCCGTCAGGGTCCCGGCTGTTTGGTTTGATAATTTTTTTGCATTAAGAAACCGATTTAAATCCGACACTCTGGACAGGACCGCCTCAATCAGTACAAGCCACTTTTCTTTTTCCTGGTTCACGATTTCAAGGGCCTGCCGGGGAGACGTAAGTAGGTGCCTGCGGACGCCGGGATCCTTTATTTTGCACCAAATATCCACCAATCGCCTTATTTCCCGGGATTTTAAACCATGTTTGTGAATGGCCACCACAACATCGGCCTGGTTGTCACGGGGCAACTGCGCCAGTGACGGACCGGCACCGACTGGGATCATATTAAGCTTTAAATCCTCTATGATTTCGGGTGACAGACTGCGGATTATTTGCAGTCTGCGGCATACCCAGCTTTTGTGCCTTCCCAGTATCAAGGCGGTTTCAACCTGGTTGAGTCCTTCAACCTCAATCAGATCCCTGATCAGGGCAGCCTCGGTAATCATGGAAAACCCCTTGGACTGGTTGAGCAGATATATCAACGCTTTGGCCTCGGAACGGCTCTTGTTTATCTGTACCACCCCAAGACTTTTCATGCCCAATTGTTTTGCGCTTCGCTGCCGCTTGAATCCGTCTATCAGCACCAATCGTTTTTGATCATCAGCTACAATCACAGGGGTGAGCTGACCGTATTTGATTAAAGACGCTGTCATTTTCTCTTGATCATTGGCATGAACCGGCCTGAAAACATTCAAATTCAGGTCCAGCTGGTCAGGATTCACTTTAATCATTTTTACCCCTCAGACTTTTTTTGATCATTTGATGGATCGTTGCAGAATCATGCTGTTCCATATCCTTTTTCCCGGCAAGAATCTGGTCGCAAAACGTAATCTCCCGGGGTAAAGAAAGAACCTGAAACAAGCGGTCGTCAAAGGCGATGAGATTTTTATCGATCAGGTCGTTCCTGGCCAGGATATATTCATCCGGGGTAATGCTGACCAAAGAACAGATCTTATCAAAGCTGTAATAAGATATGCCCTGGCGATCGGCAGCCATCACCAGGAACATATAAAGCAGCAGCTCGTGATGGGTCGAACTTCCCCAGAAGCCCATACGGAGAAAACGATGGCTGATCCACGCAAAACTGCCGTCGATTTTTCTGACACGATGACTGATTATGGGTTGTTTATTGATCATTCCACCCTCCATTTAAAGAAAATGATGAAAATGAGGATCCGAATACCGTCCTCCATATCCTCGGCGGGGAAAATGGTCTACAATTTCGCCCTCTCTTCCGCAAAAATGACAGCAGGGAATGGTTAATCTCGGATTATCCAGGATAATATCATGGTCAATACCCTGTGTTGAAGGGGTATCATCCACGTTTTTTTTAGAATTTCGTAACCTTCTGTTTCTTTCTTGCTCCCGATGGGCTTGTTTGCCCTTTTCTGTCTGCCTGTATTTTTGCTGCGCAATACAATGGGCTTCCAGCTGGGCAATATCACGGCACTGGTCACTGCAATAGGCTTGCCCCCGCCAGCATTGGTGGCAAACATAGAAAATCTGGCCACATCTTCTACACACAATAGTTTTTAACAGGGGTATTTTCATTCTTCCGCCACTTGATAAAAAACAGAAGCCGTGCTTAGATGAAAGGGCTTAGGTGGGCTTCCGTTCTATGATGATAGGTGTCCGCTTTGAAGGCTCGAAGGTGGTGCTTCGGGCCTTCTCATTTGAAATCCCTCTCCATTCTAATCACATTTAAAAAATAAGAAAAAGAATTAAATTCAAAGAAAAAAAGGAAGTAGATCTAAATTTAAGATTTTTTTGGGGGAAGAAAATATAGGCTGGGGTCGTGTCTCCGGCAAAGCGGTGGCCTATTATTTCGCTATCCGTGGTGGCGATGTTCGGTGGCGGTAACA
>PIVS01001256.1 GCA_003353855.1 Desulfobacteraceae bacterium | reverse complement strand
ATGTAGATTGTCCAATATTTAATATTTTAACCCATACCGAATGTCCAAAAAATGGCCGAATGCCTTATCTTAAAGAAACACAACTACAAATTCGATGCCTTCTATACGAGGTCTGTAATAACAAAAAAGATAAGTTAATATTATGAAATTTAATATCAGACAGATAGGTCTTGTTACGACAGCAGCCTATCCGTGGTTGACGGGAACGACAATAAATCCCTTAATGAGAGCCGCCTTTTTAGCTTTGAAAGGCTTTTCTGTAACACTCTATATTCCGTGGCTTTCTCCTATTGATCAAAAAAAAGTATTTCCAGGAGACATACTGTTTGATACGCCCGAGTTGCAGACCAGGGAAATCTATAGATATTTAGAATCGGTTGGCGTCATGCATAATCTCGTGTTCGACAGCTGTAGATACACGAAAACGGAAAAGCCCAGCCAGTCAAGGAATATAGCTATCCATCCAAAATGGCGTAGTGCCTACAAAATTAGTGGGTGGATTTGATAGATTTT
>PIVS01000737.1 GCA_003353855.1 Desulfobacteraceae bacterium | reverse complement strand
TCGGCTTTTTTGTAGACAGACAGGAGGAAATCCTTATCATCCAGCTGTTCTTTGACGATTTCGGCAAACTTGAGCAGCTCATCCCCTTTTTCAAGGGAGCCAAGGGCTTGCTCAAAAATGGTGCGTGCCAGGTCTTTGTCATCCAGGTCGGCAATGGCACCGGCTGCAAGAGCGTTGAAATCCGCAGCAGTTTTGGCAGCGTCCATACCCTTTGTATACACTTCTTTGGCTTTGTCTTTATCTTTGGACATCTCCAGGATGGATTTGGCAAAGGAGACAAAATCCGCAGGTGCGGTGCATTTGTCAAAGGCTTTGTCCAGAACCATCTGGGCCATTTCAGGGTTATTGGCTTCTGTGGCCAGGTGGTTGCTCAGCTCCAGAAAATCGGTCAGTTTAACGCATTTGCCCATGGCAGCTTCACCGATTTCCGTGGCCAGGTCTGCAAGTCCCAGTTCACCGGCCGCAGTACCCAGTGCCAGAAAATCTGCAGGTGTAGAACAGAGCATCTTTCCGTTTTCCAGGAAAGTCTGGACCACTTCATCATCACCGATGATTTCCTTGGCTGCTTTGGCATAGGTCACTGCATCCGCATAGGTCTCTGCCCATTCCGCCCCTTCTTCCAGAAGCTCGGCTGCCCATTCCTTGTCATCCAGGGCGGCTACGATTTCTTTTGCTACACCAATATATTCTTCCGGCGCGTCACACTCTTCTGCTTTTTCTTCCAGTTCTTCTTTGGTGCTCATAGGGTCTCCTTATCTATTTGATTAAATTCAATATCCTATATCACAAGGGCTGCTTAAGAACAATTCCCATTCAAAAAAAAGCCCCGGCAATTGAATGCCGGGGCAATGGACCACCAGGGTATGGTTTGAAGACGACTGGGAGGCATCCATTTTTTACGCCGGCGTCAAAGATAAAGTGTTGACATTCTCCCAGACATCGTTAGTTTTTAGCTATGAATTCTCTTGACTTTGAGAGTCATTAAATATCAGCAGAGGAGATAAGACTATGACAGAAAATTCAGAAGATAAAGAATATTGTGATGCAGGGGATCAGCGGAAAATTGTAGAAAAAATGAGTGACTGCGATAAAACATCAACCTCGGATCAAGAACTCAATGAATGTTATACCAAAATCGTAAAAGAGGATGAGGGGTGCATGTCCTCCTAGAAATTGGTATCGGTCGTTGCCATAAACTTGTACAGGTTTTACGCCATTTGCTTTAATGGGTATCCCTGATCTGACGGATTCAGATTTTCTGACAGGTTAGAGGACAGATTTTGCAACAAAAAGGAAACCAAGAATGGACACAATCAATTCCGAGACGAAGGCATATTTATTTCAACTGTGTTCCATGGCCAAGGGAGATCCCCTGGCCCAGGTGTCCATGCACGAGGTGGGGGAAGTTCTGGGCCTGGAAAAGGCCGAATCCGGTGCACTGGCCGAAGCTCTTTTCATTGGGGGCCATGCTGAATTGAAAACCCTTTCCGGCGGTATCGGCATTACCCGTGAGGGACTAAAGGCCCTGGACATGAAGATCGATTATAAGGGAGATGAAGGTTTGCAGCTGGGACGCGGTCCTGTTCTGGAAACCCCGGGCAAAGAATCTTTGGGAACAATGCTGGGCGACATAAAGGAGTTCATGGGAGGTGCTGCAAACTCATATGTGCAATTGGAGGAAATGGTGATGGATATAAAAACCATTGAGATCCAGCTGTTGTCGCCCCGTCCCAAAACAGATATTATCCGTGAAATATTGAAATCCATTGCCCGGTGTCTTCCAGCAAATGAGGATCTGAAAGGAAAATTGGATGCATTGATTGCATCCTGATTGAATCTGCCCGATGTTTTTAGGCTATTGACTTGGATTTCACCTCGGTGTATTTTATTTCCCGTAACTCAGATTCATTGCAGAGGGGAAAGCATGTCCGAGGATAGAAAAGCATGGGAAAAAAAGCAGCGTGAAAACCGAATTCTTGATATGGCCCAGGGCATATTTTTCAAAAATGGATATGAATTTACCACCATTATTGAGATTGCAAAGGCCGCAGGGTATAACAAGCGTTCCATCTATCTTTATTTCAAAGACAAGGAAGATATTTTTCTGGCCG
>PIVS01001255.1 GCA_003353855.1 Desulfobacteraceae bacterium | reverse complement strand
CCTGATCTGATTGGTTGTGAAAAAGAAGAATTTATGCTACCCCAAACAAATTTCTCATTCTCATCTGAAGTAAGCGATGGTTCTTTTCCGAACCATCTGAATAATGGTATTTTCTTTTTATCTTTTGAGATATCTATACATTTCAAATCTTTTTTAATTTCAAAATACCCAACTGAAATATCTTGTCCTATCCAAGCCCTCACTTCTAAAATCGCTGTCTCTATCTTATTTGAAAGATAGAGATAACTGATACCACGTGGGTTTGCCCTGAAGTTTTTAGTCTTTTCATTAGGTGGCGCCATTAAATTTTTAAAATTATCAATTTTGATCCTGTGACTATTTTCTTCGCTATTATCAGATATATGATCGCCAATTCGAGCACGGGCATATACTTTTCCTTTGTTTATAATTCTTTCCCTCTTATTGGCAGAAGAAATGATAACGTCGATAAAATCTTTCCATTTTTTATTTAAAACATACCTATTAGTTTTTATTTTAAAATCACAAAATTTCT
>PIVS01001254.1 GCA_003353855.1 Desulfobacteraceae bacterium | reverse complement strand
AAAAGTTTTGAGGCATTGCTGACCTGGGTACTACTGATTTCTAACCCGCATAATTTTTTAAGAACTGATGTGACCTTCCGAGTTGATACACCCTGGATATACATCTCGGCCATAGCATACTTCAATGCTCTCTCACTGCGAATACCTTTTTCCAAGGCCGAGGGATAAAATTCAACATCTCCTCGAACCTGGGGAACGTTGAGATGAAGTTTACCCAGTCTTGACGAAACAGACTTATCCTTGAATCCATTGGCATGACCTTCCCTATCCGCAGTCAGCTCCCAGGGCTGGGCACGTAAGACCGATGATCTCTCAGCCTTCATGGCTTCGTTGATAAGAATTGAGATGGCCTCTCCCAAATTTTCCATTCCACCGGCATTTATTATTTCAAAAACTGTACGAATTGTTGTATCCTCATTGTGCTGGGTCATAATTTTATTCCTTTTAGTTTGATTTGGTTGTTGAGCAAAAAAGGAATACTAAGTTTTGACCCAGCATTTTCAACCCCCAGGAT
>PIVS01000736.1 GCA_003353855.1 Desulfobacteraceae bacterium | reverse complement strand
TTCAATAAAAAACATTTAAAATATTGTTACCCATATCCGGCAACTCATCATTTCCCTCATCTATAACCTTGTAAATGGTATTCATTGTTTCAATAACCCCTCTTTCCCGGTCAATTGAGCAGATATAAGATGAGATCATGTGCCAGCCAGGTTTATATCTGCCGGCTGAATCTTCAACAACCGTACCACTGAACTTCAAGGGTCCAGGGTCAAGCAAAACTCCGGGGAAAGTAGCTAAAAATTCTTCTTCTAAACCCTCTATTTCCGGTAAGGTCAGGTGATGAAGTTGCCAATTCCTGATTAATCCACCGTCTTTTTTCATGGTATTAAGTCTCTGCTGTAATCAAGGAGGCTTAAAACAAACACCTAATCGGCATTGATTTTTGCAGTCTCCCAGGCATTTTCCAGGACCTGTATCAATTCTTCTGAGAACTCATCCTTGAGAATCCAAATTTCTTTAACATCAGGATCATTCAAAAGAACATGGGCAAACTCAAGCTCCAATATCTGGCAGGTCACCACACCTACTTTTGACATATTTTTTATCCCTGCCAGTCAACCAATTTTCGAATTTCTGTAACATCAAAGGAAGCGGCTGCCACAATTGTTTTGGCAGCATCAGCACCGGCATGCTCAGTAATTGCGGCCTTGATGTTCTCATACAGCGAACCTGATTTCTGGATTTCTTTTAATTTAAGATATAGCCGTAATCCAGGGGTTTGAAATCCCACCGGGCTTTTTGTTACGCAGAAAAGCACGGCCAATGGATTCTCTTCAAGATTTTTTAAGCTGCGGTTGCTGCCAAGTCCTAGAACAATTGAGCCCTCTTCCGTCAATCTAAGACTGCCGAAGTAGGCAGCGTTGGGCTGCCCCTCTTTGTCGGCAGTGCTCAAAATTCCAATTCTTCCGGGTTTGTTAACAATTTCAAATACCTCTTTACCTATTTCAACCATGATTTTTCTCCTTGAATAAAATTTAACTGCTTCGCCGGTTTCAGTTCCTCTCCGGAGCAGGGCTCATTTTAGGATATTTATGAGAGAGCCTTATAGAGCTTTGTACCGCTTTTAATAATCCATGCGCAAGTATTTGTTCAAAAAAACAGTATCCACATTGATTTCCTTTACATGTAACCACCCCAGGGATCTTTTTAATGGCGGGTTTCAATTTTTGATTTTATGCCATGGGAATGTGACGACAGGGGAGGGGGGTTTGACTATTTTGAAAATTTGGAGTAAATGCTTCCTATTTAACAATATAAAAAGGATGCAATAGTCTGGCCTATGGAATCTTCCGGCTTTCCCCGGGACAGGGGGACAATAAAAAAGATATACCGGCTCCACGAGAAGGCCCTGGCAGATACCCATGTGGCGTGTGGGGAAAATGTTCTTTTTTGGAAGAAGATCGTTGCACCCTGTATCGGGTCAGGCCCTTTGGATGCCGGAGCATGATCTCCCAGGTTAATTGCGGCAGAACCGGATATGCCCAGGTGCCTCCCCTTCTCAAGCAAATGGCAGCCTTGACTTAAGCCGTTTAAATATACTAAATATCAGTTCAATATAAGGGCGACTAAATTTTATACCATAGACAAGAAAGGATGGATCATGGGGAAAAATGTGGTAGATAAGATTGACGATCAGGTGAGGATCAACACCATGCTGGTGAGTGTATCGGATAAATCCGGTTTGGAGGAGTTCATCCCCGGGGTTGTGGCGTTGAATCCGGATATCCGGATTCTGTCAACCGGCGGAACCTATGGGCGAATCAAACAAATTTTAGGTGATAAAGCCGAGCATTGCCTGAAACAGGTTTCCGAGTATACGGGCCAGCCGGAAACCCAGGGCGGGCTTGTCAAAACCCTTGATTTCAAGATCTATCTGGGTATTTTAACAGAAACCTATAATGAGGCCCATAAGATAGATTTAAAAAGAACCGATGCCCTTGCCATTGATATGGTGATTGTCAATCTCTATCCCTTTAGTGAAACCATTGCAAAAGAAGGGGTGACGGTTGAAGATGCCAGGGGGAATATTGATATTGGCGGCCCCACCATGATACGGGCATCTGCCAAGAATTTTATCCGGGTGGCATCGGTGGTGGATCCTTTATCCTACCCCGG
>PIVS01001253.1 GCA_003353855.1 Desulfobacteraceae bacterium | reverse complement strand
GGGATGATGTCGAGATCCCGGTTTTGACATCGATTGCAATTATCGACACTTCTTCGATGGTTCACTTTTGTTCGTCTCCTTCGTTCATACCCCACGGGATAATTCCCGCCTTTTCCTTTCGGAGTCCACATCAAGTAACCAGGGCAACGCGGTACTTGCAAACCACTCCGGTATTTTTGACTTGCAGACAGGATCAATGCACCGGTTGACACTTAGAATCCGAGCAATTTTTGCGAGACTATATGAACGGTAACTTTTGTCTTTATGTCGACTAACTCGCCAATGAAGATGTAGTTTTGCTAAATTCATACTAAACATATCTTAGACGTTATAAATAATACATACCATCTGTAGTGATATCAGGATGACCAAGGTCCAACAAAAAATATCAGGATGTTTTCGTTCCATGAAAGGTGCGGCCATGTTTTGCCGTATCCGCAGCTATCTTTCAACCTGTAGAAAAAATGGTGTGAGAGCGAGCGAAGCACTACGTCTCTTATTTGAAGGCAAGCTAC
>PIVS01000735.1 GCA_003353855.1 Desulfobacteraceae bacterium | reverse complement strand
ATTTTTAAAAATTTATTTTTTTAAGGGAATTAAAAGGAGCGAATTAGATGGATCGAATTAAATCGAGTTGGGGAATAACATCTCTTGATTTTGGGGCGGAATTAAATCCCTGATCACAGACCCGGGGAAAAAGAAATCATAATGCAAAAATCATTGAAATTTTCAGAAGAAGACATTAGCTGCCATACTCCCCTTGATTTTCATATTAAATTTGGTCCCCGTATAACTTTGTTCGAGCCCAATTCTACCTTCATTGTACCTATTAAGCCAGAATTCCATGACATTCTGTTCCCTGAGGTTAGAGAGGAACTTTCATTGTTCCCGGACCAAAGACCATGCGGCAACAGCATCAAAAAAGCCTATATAAGCAACTCTGCAACCAAACAAATATGCCCAGGTGATAACCTTCTATTCTATCGGTCAAAATTCAAACCATCAATAACCGCATTGGGAATAATTGAAGGCTACATACGCTCATCAGATGCAAATGAAATTGCAAGATATGTTGGATCACGAACTGTATACAGATATGCTGATATCGCCGATATGTGTCAAAAATCTAAAATAGATACATTGGCAATCAAATTTCGATATGTTAAACACTTTGAGCCGAGTATCGGGATTAAAGACTTACAAACAAGTTTTGTTTTGAACGGTCCACCACAGTCAATCACAAAGCTAAAACCAGAAGGAACAAGATGGATAAGGCAAAAACTACAAATGTAATAGCATTATCGATAAAACCGATATATGCAAGTGCAATTCTTTCTGGAAGAAAAACAGTTGAATTCCGTAAAAATGGGATTCCTACCGATATTAAAACAGTTGTCCTCTATGCGACCCAGCCAGAACAAAATATTGTTGGTTATTTTAATGTAAAATCCTGTGAAACGGAACATCCAAAAGTCTTGTGGGAAAAATATGGTGACCATGGATATATTGGTGTTGATGGATTTATGGAGTATTACAAAGGAAAGGACTCTGGAAAATGTTTTATCATTGATAAAGCCTACCAGTTCAAAGTGCCTGTTCCTCTTCATGCCTGTAAATCATTCTCAAAATCTCCACAGTCTTTCGCCTATCTTCTTAAATCGGAGTGGAGAAACTTGAAAAGGAAAGTCTTGCTATAACTTCATCCCAAAAAGCTTTTCATCCAGCAGTGCCCAATCCGGTATGTACTTCGAGACTTCCTTGTAGAAGTCCTTGGAATGGTGGTCAAACAGCGTTGAATATTGACCTCTATCAGCGTCCAACCTTGACCTCCTGCAACAGAAAGCAAGCCTCTTCTTTGAAAGCCAATACGTCTATGAAAACTGGGTTTTCAACAAAACAGCCGGCTGATCGGATAAAACTCTTACTGGGATCAATATCACGCTGACTGGGGTCAATTGGACGCTGATTGACATCCATATGACACATTGGTTAAAGACTTAATTTTAAGTATTGCCCCAGGGGACATCTCAAACTTTATGATCGGGAATAGATTCGGGATTTGGTAGAGTTCTGGTAGAGTTTTTGACGCCATCTTTTCTTATAAGTATCTGATTTTATAAGAAAAGATGGCGGAAGTGCATGGGAATAGAACCCAGGCACTATGTTGACATTTATAATAATATCAGATTGTTACAAGTGGGTGTATGTTTAATTATTGGGAAATGTTGGGGGATTCATTTTGCAGTATTCCTTTTCAGCTCAAAAATATTCTTCATCATCAGCTCTTTTTTTCGCTTAACTTCTGTCTTGGCATAATGTTTAACCGACTTCAAGTTTGCATGGTCAGTTATGATCTGCAGCTCAGATTCAGATAACCCTTTTTCATTGACATACTGTGAGCAAGAAGAGTGCTTTAAGCCAGAGTATAAATCAATATCTTCCCCAGCATCCTTGCACGCCTTCTTCCATAAATTATTTAATACTTCATTGGTGTATCGTTTGCCTTTTTTCCTTGCTGAAGGATTCGTAAAAAAGAAAGGGCTGAACGGGTTCTTTTTATACTCTACTTCGGGAGCATTACCTGTTTCTCACGAATTATCGACAATGATACGAAGTTTAGGTCGTTGTTCGAAAGTACGGTTCTGCTGATTCTTTTTAGATCTATTTTCCATAATCCGATCAAAAG
>PIVS01001252.1 GCA_003353855.1 Desulfobacteraceae bacterium | reverse complement strand
GTCAAAGTCTTGGGCTGCTCGCTGTGTCAGCTCTTCTACCTGGCGTTTGGGAACATGGCCGCCGGTGGTTTTGTCGATGGTCTCCAGGGTCTCGTCAAAAGAACTCTTTGCGGCATTTTCTGCTACACGACGGCGAAGTTCAAGAGAATAACGCCCAGGGGGAAAATTGAGCTCAGCATCCACTGGATGCAGACTTTCCACTCCCTTGTTCCCATACCCGATACGGTTTGAAGATACAGTGCCAAACACGATTTCTATTTTCCGATCATGGGATCTTGCATTGGGTCGATCAATTCCGTCGGAACCATGGACTGTTTGTTCGCAAAGGCTAAAGACCATATTGTTGTTTCCAATCCCCTCTCAGTTCCCGCAGGGTACAAGAGAGCATCATGCTTGCTAAATTTTTGATGGGTGCCAGCACCAGAAAACGGCTATTGTTCACCACCTGCTGTAAAGCTGTTTTACGCCTTTCTTCCGTCCATCCGATCCATTCATCCCGGGCGCGCATCCGCCAGG
>PIVS01001251.1 GCA_003353855.1 Desulfobacteraceae bacterium | reverse complement strand
CCTCCAACCATAATAAACCAATGGATTTTTTGGTGATGGGTTTTTCCCAGCTGGGAATTGCCATTCCCAATTTCTGGTTTGCCATGCTCCTGACGATTCTGTTTTCTGTTACCCTGGGGCTGCTGCCGGCAGGAGGATTTGCCGGGTGGGAAGCCGGAATAATACCGGCCCTCAAGTCTCTCTTGCTGCCGACAATAGCACTTGCTCTGCCCCAGGCAGCCATCCTCACCAGGATTACCCGTTCTGCACTGCTTGAGGTTTTGGAAGAGGATTTCATCCGCACTGCCAGGGCCAAGGGGGTCACAAACCAGGGGGCATTATGGAAGCATGCCCTGGGGAATGCACTCATACCCGTTGTGACCATCATGGGACTTCAATTCTCTTTTTTACTGGCCGGGACCATTATAATTGAAAACGTGTTTTATTTGCCCGGGATCGGGCGGCTGATTTTCCAGGCCATCTCCCAAAGGGATTTAATTGTGGTAAAAAATCTGGTCATTTTATTGGCAGGGGCTGT
>PIVS01000734.1 GCA_003353855.1 Desulfobacteraceae bacterium | reverse complement strand
CCAAAGGTTTCAAAGGCAGCTTCATATCCCCATTTCCGAAATCCCCCTTCGGTGAATTTCATGATATTACCCTTGTGCATCAGGGTCACACTTTTCCGATTGTTTTCAAAGGCATATTCGAAGGCCCTGATCACAAGACGGCGGGTTTTCTCCGGTGACATGGGCTTAATGCCTATGGAACTTGAAACAGGCAGGTCACAATTGAGTTCACTTTTAAAAAAGCCCAAAAGTTTTTTTGTCTCCCAGGACCCTGAATCCCATTCAATACCGGCATAGAGGTCTTCGGTATTTTCCCGGAAAACAACCATATCCACCCGCTCGGGATGGGAAACAGGACTTGGAACCGGGGGATAATACCGAATGGGGCGGATGCAGGCATATAGGTCCAACTGCTGGCGGATTCTGACATTCAGGCTCCGCATTCCTTTTCCCACCGGGGTGGCCAAAGGACCTTTAATTGCCACCCGATGGGCCTTTATGGTCTTTAATGTCTCATCGGCCAGCCATTCCCCAGTCTGGGCAAATCCTTTTTCTCCGGCTGTCACCTCCAGCCATTCCACCTTTTTCTTTGATCCGAATGCAGTCTTTACAGCCGCATCAAAAACAATTTTTGCTGCGGGCCATATATCCTGCCCGATACCATCCCCCTCAATATAAGGGATGATCGGCTGGTCGGGGACATTAAGTTGATGGGCACCTGACAGGGTTATTGGTTCTGGCATTTTATTTTCCTTTAAATTGCAGACTGCGCTGGCGTTTGGCCTCATACATGGCAATACCGCCTGCCACCGAGGCATTTAACGAGTTAATCTTTCCTGAGATGGGAATGGATAAAACAAAATCACACTCCTTTTTTACCCCGGGCCGGATACCTTTGTGCTCCCCGCCGATAACAAGGGCGATATTGCCGGTGAGATCGGATTCATACAAGCCTGCGGATCCATCGGCATCCAATCCGGAAACCCATGCCCCGCTTTCCTTTAAGTCCCTTAAAATGGAGGCAGTATTGGTAATCATAAAAATGTCGGCATGTTCCATGGCGCCGGCCGAGCTTCTGGAAACCGTGGATGAGGGGAGACAGGATCTGTCCTTGGGAATCATGATATAGTCCACCTCGGCACAAAGAGCGGTTCTGATCAATGCCCCCAGGTTATGGGGATCTTCAATGCTTTCAATTATAAGAATAAAATAGGGAGTTTCTCTTTTCTTAAGCATTGGCAGTATCTGTGTTGCCTTGTTTGTGGGAAACAAGGAAGCCCTGGCCACAATACCCTGGTGGGGGGCAAACTGAGTCAGTTTATCCAATTGCCCGGGATCTGTATATTGGACTTGAATCCCTTTTTTTTCAGCAAGGGCGATCACCTTGTCTGCCCTGCTGGCAGACCGTTTGCTAGAGATCATTATCACTTCAAACTGCCGTTTTGCAGCACGCAATGCCTCATAAACGGAATGGAAACCGAATAGTAGCTCTGTCTTTTGTGTTGCCATTATATTCTCCCCATTTCTTTTTTGAAAATCAAACACAGTTCAGCAATGGCCCGGATTATATCATCATTGACAACCACATGGTCATAGGCCGACTGCTGATCAATTTCTCCTTTTGCATTTTCCATGCGCTGTAAAATGACAGCAGCAGAATCAGTGCCCCGGTTTTCAAGACGCTGTTGAAGAGTCTCAATGGAGGGGGGAAGAATAAAGATGGAGACAAGTCCCAGGCCTGCATCCATTATCTGTTTTGCCCCCTGGACATCAATGTCCAAAAGGATGCTGTCACCCTCCAACAGTTTTTCTGCTACAAACTCTTTGGAGGTCCCGTAAAAATTTCCATGGACCATTGCCCATTCAACCCATTGATCCCTGGTTATCCTTGCTTGAAATTCATCTTCCTCTATAAAAAAATAATCTTGTCCATGGATTTCACCTTTTCTGGGCTTCCGGGTGGTATGGGAAACAGAATAGGACAATTGGGGAAATTGTTTTAACACATGCCCGATCAACGTGGTTTTCCCGGCTCCGGAAGGAGCAGAAATCACAAATAGTTTTCCTTTTTTTTCCATTTTGCCTGTCCCGCTTTTTTAATATCTGACTTGATCTATCTGGCCTGATCTATTTGTTTTATTACCCTA
>PIVS01001250.1 GCA_003353855.1 Desulfobacteraceae bacterium | reverse complement strand
TAGATAATTGCCTGGTGAAAGGTTTATATTTTGATGTAGGTGATTTTTTGTAATCTGAATCTCGTTTAAGTCTATCGATAAAACCCCTCCATCATCTCCCATTGAATGATAGGCATTGGCACACAGATTCATGGCTATTGATAGGAAGACGCTTTTTGTTAATAGAAGTATGAAATAGATTCCAAAAGCTGAAATATGGACCCGATCTGAATCAGATCCCCCTGTGTCAGAATATTCTTGAAATAAAATATGGTATTAAAATGAAGTGATGAAAATAATCTTAATTTCAGACCTCGAAATCTTTAAAAAAAAATGGTAATTTTTTTGGACATTTTCACTCTCTTACACAGGTGAATTGCCAACTTCAATTTTTAGAATTTTACCGGTCGGAAGGCTCCCTCCGATACCAGAAAGTTTACGGCAAAATTGTTCTTGTGCCTGACGCCGCTTTGGTTGCTCTATTGGCTCCAACCGAACGAGTACCTCATATTTTGTACTTTTAACCCAGCCATGACAA
>PIVS01001249.1 GCA_003353855.1 Desulfobacteraceae bacterium | reverse complement strand
GAAGGTCACTCTAATTTAGAGCTGTTTCTAATGAATGAATCAGAAATTCAACCTGATTATCAAACCTCAGATAGTCATGGAGTAAATAATATAAATTTCGGTATGTTTGATTTCTTTGGCTGTATCTTTGCACCAAGATATGCTAAGTTAAATAATAAATGCGAATTTCTTTGTGGAATGAATTCACCTGCGTCCTATCCTGATAACTATAGTTTAAAACCCAATTACCAAATAAATACATCTTGTATATTAGAAGAAGAGTTTAATATCAAAAGAATTATGGCTTCTTTAGCACTGAAAACTGGAACAGTAAGCACAGTTATAAAAAAAATTTGTAATTCACCTAAAAGCAACAAAACAAGAAAAGCGCTAGTAGAATATGATAAAATAATACGTTCAATCTATATTCTAAATTATATTGATGACTTAAGTTTAAGACAATACGTACAAAAATCATTAAATCGTCAAGAATTATATCATAAACTAAAAAGAGCGGTATGCTTTGCCAATGGAGGAAA
>PIVS01000187.1 GCA_003353855.1 Desulfobacteraceae bacterium | reverse complement strand
CAACTGCGGCTCTACCGGGAAAATGGCAGCCTGGTAAAACAGAACAGGGATATGGTGGAAATAGAGTACCAATACGGGAAAACCAGTCTGGTAACTCTCAATGAGGTCCAGAACAACCTGACCCAAACCCAGCATAAAAAAATGAAGATTAAAATTCTCTTCGGAGTGCAATCGCCTCTTCATGATCGGGGTCTAATCTTAAAATCTGATTCAGATAATCATCAGCTTTAAGTATCTTTCGATTCATATGGTATATTTTTGCAATTTCAAATTTTGAGTCCAAATGGCCTCTGACATGGCGGTCCACTTTGGTGAAATATTTTAATGCCTTGTCTGTGTCACCCATTTCCAGTAATATCAGCCCTGCATTATGAATCATATCATAATTTGAGGGGTTTTCTTTGATTCCATGTTCAATCAAAGATAGGGGGAATTTACGCTCATTATTGGACAGACAGATTTCGATGATTTGTTCCCTGGCAGCATTTCGTTTCTTCGATTGGGCAATTACTTTAGAAAAAATATTCAGTGCCAGAGACCTGAGATCATTCTTCAATAATTTTTTACCTATGTCGAATGCCTTTTCATTATATCGGGTACTTAATGATAAAATCTCAAGATAATAGTTACCCGCTTTTTCAAGTTGATTTATTTTAAGATAATAATCTGCCAGATAAACCCTTGAAATCGTATCCTGCCTGTTGACGGATACTGCTTTTAACAGGCACTTTTCCGCAATGCGGCTTTTTTTAATTTTAAAATGCAGCAATCCCAATTGGCGAAGTAATCTTGAGGCAGACGGTTTATAACTCAAGGCGAATTTTATTTGTTCTATTGCTGCTTTAAAGTCTCCCTTTTCTTCCAGTTCCCTTGCTTGTTTTCGATGCACTGTCAAAGGATCCGGGTTATTGAACTTTTTGATAACGGCTTTTATTGTCTTATCCAGGGCGCCAAGGGTTAAGGGCTTGAGAAGGTATCCATTAATTTCAGTTTCAGCCACTTCGGAAACTATATCCCGTTCTGCCTCTGCTGTAATCATAATTACAGGCATATCCCTGAGTGCAGCATCATTGCGAATTTCACCAAGCATGGCAATCCCGTTCATAACAGGCATATTCCAGTCAATAATAGCAAGATCAAACGGCGAACTCCTTAATATTTCCAATCCCTCTTTTCCATTTTCAGCAAACCGCAGTTTTGCGCCTATATTTAAATTTTTGAGCATCTTTCGAACGGTTACGCGCATGCTTTTCATATCATCAACAACCAGGATTGATAAATTTTCAGGATTTAAGCTTGTCTTGTTTGTTGACATTTTTTCCCTTTGCTAAACTTATTTTTTACGTCTTAAGCTTGTCATAAAGTCTGTATGCCAGGAGAGAACCGGCGTTGCCGGTGAAATTCATTAGTGATTTTTCGTATTATATCATTTTTTAAAAAAACTTAAAGAGAAAGGATAAAATATAAAGGTGTTACCTTGCCAAAATCAAATCAAAAGATGCATGGGATCACCCAGGTGCAAGTTAAATTGGTGGTTTACAAGGGAAGATTTATTCTTTATACTTTTGAAAACTATCTATTTTCTTTAAGAATCATCATTCAAACAGGAGTCTCCATGGATTTTAAACACCTTGCATCCAAGATTGGCATCGATGAGGAAGATTTTATGGAGCTTGTTGAGCTTTTTATCAGCACTACCCTGTCAGACCTGGATAAAATTAAACAGGGAGTTTGTGATAATTATCCCGAAGATGCAGCAGCAGCCTCCCATTCCATTAAAGGTGCTGCCGGTAACATGGGTTTTGCCCTTATCTTTGAGCTTGCAAAAAAAATGGAGTTCCAGGCAAAGGCCGGCAGCTTTGAAAATTTTGATGCCTATATTGTTGACCTTGAAAAACAGGTAAGAAACTTATAACCAAATCTAATTTACCAAAGGCATTTACCATGGGGAATACACAGCCTTATACCGTCCTGGCCGTGGATGACAATCTGCTGAACTTAAAACTCATTGAAAAATCTTTGTCCAAGGAGGGTTACCAGATATTTTGTGCAGACAATGGGCCTGATGCCAGGGGCATTGCCCTGGAGAAACTTCCTGACCTGATATTGCTGGATATTGAAATGCCAGGGGAGAACGGGTTTGATGTGATCACAAAACTTAAAGAAGCTGCTGCCACCAATGCCATACCTGTTCTTTTTCTGACCGGCGTTAGCGAAGTTGATGCCAAATTAAAAGGATTTGAACTGGGGGCGGTGGATTATATTACAAAACCGTTTCATCCCCTGGAAGTGTTGGCCCGGGTTAGGATTCATCTGAAACTCTCCATTGCCACCAATTCATTGATCCAGGACCAGGCAGCCAAACTCCGGCAGGTTACCAAGGCCCAGGTGGCCATGCTGCCTTTGCCGGAAGAATTTCCCAATGCCAAGTTCGGCGTCTATTATAAGGCCCTTCAGGAGGCAGGAGGCGATTTTTACGATATCTTGAATATTTCAAACCATATTACCGGTTATTTTGTGGCAGATTCTTCGGGCCACGATATTGAAACCAGTTATATGACAGCTTCGGTCAAGGCACTGCTGGCCCAGAACTGTACCCCTGTTTATTCACCCGCCGAGAGCATGAAGATGATTAATGATGTGCTGGTGGAGATTCTGCCCCAGGGTAAATATCTGACAGCCTGCTATATGCACATCAACCGGACCACCATGAAACTGACCATTATCAGTGCCGGCCATCCGCCGGTGGTCTGTCAGCCCGTCAAAGGCGATCCCTTTCTAATTAAATGCGATGGGGATGTTTGCGGCATGTTTTCCGATGCCCATTTTGGTATAGAGAATATGAACGTAAGCAAAGGAGACCGGTTTTTTATCTATTCCGACGGGCTTGTGGAATCAGCAGAAAATAAAATTACCTGGGCCACTGGTTCAGACAGCCTGCTGCCGCTTTATTCAAGCCTGCGGGGTGTCTCCTATGACAAGGCTCCCATGGAAATGATCAGCCAATTGTTCGGCAAAGAAGCCTTTCCGGAGGATGATATTGTTCTCCTTTGCATTGAGGTATAGTCAATGGAAAAAGGAGCAGACATATTTGAAGTAATAGCGTCCAAGGACAAACTTCATATACGGTTTTCTTCTTTTATGGAATATATTGATGAGGTGTGTAAGAGGGTTACCCTGTTTTTGGAGGCAAAACAGGAGAATATTGCCCCCCATCTCTTTGCCATTAATCTGGTCCTGAGGGAAGGGCTGACAAACGCGGTTCGCCACGGCAATCAAAATGACTCGAAAAAGCTGGTGGATTTTCAACTGGAAATTGACGGAGGAAAATTTATCCTTCTTAGGATAGAAGACCAGGGAAAGGGGTTTGACTGGAAAAAACAGCGGAGCTCCGACTTGCAGGAAGACGCAGATCATGGCAGGGGAATTCCTATCATGGAAACCTATTTTACCCGGTATTCCTACAATAAAAAAGGCAATCTTTTATATCTGGAAAAAACAATCTCCCCATAAAATTTAATCTCGCCTTAATACAACTCTAACATGATTCTAATATGGACAGGGTAAACATTCTTTGATTAGATCCATTGAATGACTTTTATCCTTTTATCCCGCCAGAATAATTCTAAAAGAATCGAGCAGTATGGTGCACGATACATATTTTTTCCACAGGACATTGGCGCTCGATGCACCAGATCAAAAGTGGATACGGGAACTTTAAGAAAGGCTCAAAGATACTGAAATATTAGTTTTTTTTAGGGGGCCAAGTGCCATTCACCTCGGAGTCTGACAGGAGGTCCAAAAAGCATGATGCGCAGAGCCCCGTTCCTTCGGCTGCCGGCCCTTGTTGAAATCGGCTAGCCAAAAAGAGCCAGGGCATTTTCTCCCAATACCTGTGCTTTATGGGCAGGTGTCATGGAGGATTTGTCCATGTCTGCGTAATACCGGTCCGGTGTAAGCAGGGGGAAATCCGTGCCGAAAAGAACCTTGTCAATGACATTGGCCTGTACTGCCATGCCATAGATTTCAGGGTCATAGAGAAATACAGATGCGGCGGTATCATACCAGATGTTTTTCAGGTTTTCTTTTATCTGCTTTTTCATGACATGGTAGAAGAAAATTCCTCCCCCCCAATGGGCCAGGATGATTCTGTTATCCGGAAAGGCACGGGTTAAGCCATCAATCTGCTCCAGAGTCACCGGGGTTTTGCCGGGATAGGGATGGCCCACGGGTTCATTGGTGTGGATCATACAGGGCCGGTTGCCATGTTCACGAAGGGCAGCCATTACTGGTGTCAGAAATTTGATGGCTGTTTCATCAATGCCGGAAAGATAAAAGGCCAGTTCTCCAACACCGGAAAGTCCTGCATCCATGCAGCGGATCGCCTCATCTGCCGCACCTTCCCAGCTCAGATCAAAGCAGGCAAGCCCCTTTATTCTGTCGGGATGGGCCTGGACCGCTTCAAGGATATAATCATTGTTTTTTCTGGCAGTGTCCGGGTTTCGCCAGGGAAATCCACTGACCACGGAAATGTCCACCCCATGGATATCCATGGTGTCTATCAGCTCTGAAATTGTGGAGATTTTTGCCCTGGGTGAGTTGTAGAGTAGCTTAAATTCAGGTTCCTTGTCAAAAAACAGGGACCGGTCGTTTCTTACCGGTTCCGGGAAAAGATGGGCATGGGAATCAATTATCATGCAGGTTATCCTTAAAGCATCCGGTGAATAGATATTGAAAAATTATAGATGGCAATATATACTAAACCTTTTATTTAAACAAGATAAGTGAACAAGGATCAAGACATAGATGAAATATTATCCCATTTTTCTGGATGTAAAGGACCGTGACTGTCTGGTGGTGGGCGGGGGAGAGGTGGGCACCCGGAAAGCCATGGGCCTGCACAGGTCCGGTGCCAGGGTTCGGGTGATCAGCAAAGCCTTTTCCCCTGGACTTGAAACCATGTCCGGCATTTGTCTGGTTTCCAAATCCTATGAAATCTCGGACCTGGACAATGCCTGTCTGGTTTTTGCTGCCACCAACAATGGGAATTTGAATTCACGGATTCAAGAAGATGCAAAAGCCATGGATGTCCTGTGTAATATTGCCGATGCTCCGGACAAATCGGATTTTATCCTTCCTTCTGTTGTGGAAAGGGGGGATCTTGTGTGTGCCGTTTCCACATCCGGGACCAGTCCAGCCCTGGCCAAGAAAATCCGTAAAGATCTTGGCCGGATGTTTGGTCCAGAATATGGAGATTTCCTCTTGCTCATGGGCAATGTCAGGAAAAAATTGCTGGAAGAGGGGCATGATCCAAAGTCCCATAAAAAAATCTTCAGCGCCTTGGTTGAAAAAAATTTGCCTGCCCTGATCGCAGCCAAAGATGAAACCAGGATAGAGGCGGTTCTCGTTGAACTGCTGGGCCCCGGGGTCGATTATCAAAGCCTTGTAATACAGGAGCAATAATATGGAATTAGCCAGTCTCTATAATATCAGCAGTATTCTATTGCAAATATCCACCCTATTGTATTTTTCCAGTATGGCAGGGTATCTGTTTTTTTTGTTTGATCAAAAGGACAGAATTCAGAAAATTTCTTTTTACCTGGTGTCCGTAGCCGTGGGCGTCCATTTTTCAAGTATCCTTGTCACAGGGATTGCAGCACAGGACCTGCCGGTCCAAAACATGGTGCAAAGCCTTTCCATGGCTGCTCTGGCTTTTGGCTGTATGTTTTTATATTTCCAGTATAAATTTAATCTGAAAATTCTGGGTGTTTTTGCATCCACCCTCTTGTCCATACTTATGCTGGCGGTGATGCTGGTCCCGGACACCCCGATTGCCTCCAATGATATTCTGAGAGGTTTCTGGTTTGTTGCCCATATTGTTCTGGTTTTTACCGGCGATGCAGCCCTGGGGCTTGCCTGCGGTGCCGGAATTTTATATCTGATCCAGGAAAGAGGAATTAAGAACAAAACTCCGGGGTTTTTCTTTAAGCGTCTGCCCTCCCTGGATTTTTTGGATAATGTCAGTTATACCTGTACCACCACCGGGTTTGCCCTTCTTACCTTTGGGCTGATTACCGGATTTATCTATGCAAAATCCATATGGGGCCGGTTCTGGAGTTGGGATTTTAAAGAGGTGTTTTCCGTCGGCACCTGGTTGCTTTATGCGGCACTGCTGCATTTTCGTTTTTATGCGGGGTGGCGGGGCAAAAAATCTGCCATCATGACAATTGTCGGATTTGTTATCATTGTTTTTACCTTTCTGGGAGTTAATCTTTTTCTGGGCGGGCATCACCAGGAATTTACCAAATAGTGAAAGAACCATGTTAAATATTTTTTTAATCGGTGCAAATCATAAGACCGCCCCGGTGGAACTTCGGGAAAAATTGTCCTTTACAGAGGAGGAGACCCTTGGGGCCCTGGAATATCTAAAAGAGGCTTCCCATATCAAAGAGGGGCTTGTTTTTTCAACCTGTAACCGGACGGAAATTTTGTATATACCGGAAGAAGGTGATCAGGTTGATGCCATTATCCAGTTTATTTCCCAACATAAAAACATTCCGGTTTCTGAGTTCCGGTCAGCTCTGTACATCCATGAGGGAGACCAGGCCATCCGGCATATGTTCCAGGTTGCTTCCAGCCTGGATTCCATGATGGTGGGCGAACCCCAGATATTGGGACAGATAAAGAAGGCCTATAAGATTGCCGTGGAAGAAGGGGCCTCCGGTGTCCTGCTCAACAGGATGATGCATAAATCCTTTTCCGTTGCCAAAAGGGTCAGAAAAGAGACCGGTATCGGGGATAATGCGGTTTCCATCTCCTATGCCGCCATAGAGCTTGCCAACAAGATTTTCAGTGATCTTTCCAGCAAAAGCGTGATGCTGCTCGGGGCGGGAGAAATGGCCGAACTTGCTGTGGAGCATCTGATCACACACAATGTCAACAAGATTGTTGTGGCCAACCGAACCTTTAAAAATGCCCTGGCCCTTGCTCAAAAATTCAAGGGCCAGGCTGTCCAGTTCGAAGAAAGGGAAGCCGTGCTCAAGGATGTGGATATTATTATCAGTTCCACCGGGGCCACGGAATATGTCCTTACCCGGGACCAGGTAAAGCGGGCCATGAAAAAAAGGCAGCATAAAACCATCTTTTTTATTGATATTGCCGTGCCAAGGGATATAGATCCAACAATCAACAAGGTGTCCAATGCCTATGTTTATGATATTGATGATTTAAAGAGCATTGTTGAAACCAATATCCAGCAGAGGGAACAAGAAACCGTTAAGGCTGATCGGTTTGTCGAGGAAGCTGTTTTAAGCTTTTTAAAATGGATGGACAGCCTTTCCATAGTCCCCACCATCAAGGCCATAAACGATAAGATGACCACCATCGTTGAAATGGAATTTAAGAAAACCATGTCCTCCCTGGGCCATTTGTCCCAAGAGGACATGGATGCTGTCCGGCGTATGACCCAGGCCATTGTAACCAGGACCATCCATGATCCCATCCGGTTTTTACGAAATACCGGGGATCACAGGGATGATTCTTTGTATCTGAATGTCGCCCGTCAATTGTTTGATTTGGATATTCCGGAGAAGGAATAGCACATATCTTTTATTCAATTTGTCATCAATTCCCTTGCAAATACACCATAAACCAGTGTATTAAATTCTTTACTTTGTCAAATGAGTTGATATAATAGTTGGTTCAGATGTTCTAAGGACATTTAAATGAAGGACAATGATCATGAAAAAACAAGACTTGGAGTTTTTTAAAAATCTTTTGACCGATAGGCTCGCTGAGTTGGTTTCCCATGCCGATGGTACTGTAACCGGAATGACAAAGCCAAAGGAAAATTTTGCCGACCCCACTGATCGCGCCTCCCATGAGGCCGAGAGAAGTTTTGAACTTCGGATCCGGGATAGGGAACATAAATTGATAAAAAAAATTAAAAAAACCATGGTTCGCATTGAAAACGGGACCTTTGGCCGGTGTGATTCCTGTGAGGAAGATATCTCCATTGAACGGCTCAAGGCAAGGCCGGTTACGACCCAGTGCATTGAATGTAAAACCCGCGAAGAGGATATGGAGAAAGCGCTTGGAATCTAATAGGTGCTGTTGAACCCGTTTTGATTGACCTCCATATACACTCAACGGCTTCGGACGGGTCTTTTTCTCCCCGGGAAATATTGACTCTGGCACAGGATGCCGGAGTCAGGGCCATCTCCTTAACCGACCATGATTCCATTGCCGGAACCAAAGAAATCCTGAATAACATTCCCCATACCCCCATTGAATTTATCACCGGAGTCGAAATCTCCTGTGAACCGCCGGCTGCCTTTAAAAGCATCGGCAGTATTCATTTACTGGGCTATGGATTTTCCGTTTATGATAAAGGTTTGAATCACCTTTTGAAACAGGCGGTCAGGGCAAGGGAAGAGCGAAATCCCAGGATAATTGAAAAATTAAATAGGCTGGGAATTGATATCAGTCTGGCCGAAGTGGCGGAACGGTTTGGTGCCGACCAGACCGGGCGTCCCCATATTGCAGAGTTGATGAAGGAAAAGGGATATGTCAAAAGTTTTAGGGAGGCCTTTGATAAATATCTTGGCAAGGGCAAACCTGCCCATGTGGATAAATTTAAGATATCCTGTGAAGATGCTATTCAAATCATCCTTGATGCCGGGGGACTTCCCGTATTGGCCCATCCGGGACTGCTGGAATTCAA
>PIVS01001248.1 GCA_003353855.1 Desulfobacteraceae bacterium | reverse complement strand
GTAATGTAGTCACCTGAAGGGGTTTTCCAGCGCCCTCGTTTGTATAGAATGTTCCAGCTGGCGAAAATGATGTCCTGTACAATAAAATCCTTGTAATCGATAAGTATAGATCCTGGCGGCAGGTTTTCTGGCCTTTTAATCTAGCAATCTCATCTTTTAATCCCTGAATTTTTTCTGCCTGATTTTGGATTATTTCCAATAACGCAGCTACAATTGGCGTGATTTCTTCTTTAGGGATTTAGGATATTAATTTACTTGCACTCATGCATTATACGATTAGCACCTTATCGCAAGTTTGTCTAATACTTTCTTTAACCCCCCTCACTTTTTGGGATCTTAGGCCAGAAGGGCGTAATTGTCCGTTTTGTAATTCCATAAGCACAATCAAAAGAGGTTGCAATGATAAGGAATCCGCCAGACAACGCTATAAATGCAAAGAGTGCGGAAAACGTTTTGATGATCTCACCGGAACCATTTTTGCCGGACATCACCAACCCCTCAAAGTGTGGATATTGTGC
>PIVS01000004.1 GCA_003353855.1 Desulfobacteraceae bacterium | reverse complement strand
TGATCAAAATCCGACATCCTCTGATCAATGACCATCGGCTAGTAATCTACCCGCTCCTTTAACTCTTTTCCGCATTTGAAAAAGGGCAGTCGTTTGGGGGGGATTTGCACCTTTTGTCCGGTTTTGGGATTTCTTCCGGTATAGCTTTTGTATTCTTTTATATGAAAACTGCACAATCCCCTTATCTCAACCCTTTCTCCTTTGATAAATGATTCTGCCAGGGAATCGAAAAAAAGTCTTATTACTTCTGCGGCCTCAGCCTTGGTCAGGTTAGCCCTTTCCTTTAACGTGGAAATCAATTCAAGTTTATTCATAAATCCTCAATGTACAATTAAAAAATGCAAATTATTTTGTCTGACTTTTAATGAATATTTAATAAAAAGTCAAGGGGTTATGATGAAAAGTTGGAAATTTTTTCAACATTTTCAGCATCCATCTCCACCCCGGCATATTGACCGAGAAGATCAATCTTGATGATGATCCGTCCCTTTCCTTTGTGCCGGGTGAATTCTCCTTTCAATCCAGTCATGGGGCCCTCTAAAATCATTACGGGATCTCCTTTTTGAAGCAAAATTGAGCGTCCTGTAATGAGATCCATATTTGCATTGGTCATAAGCTGCAAGGAGTTTATCTGGGAATCGGGAATGGGAAGCGGTCCCCTTTTATTTCCCAGCAGCCTGACAGCTCCTGTGGTTTTCAGGATATTGAGCTGGTCTGAGGCTTCAAACGTGGACCTCACAAATAAATAACCGGGAAATAACGGGACTTCAATCATCAGGGTCCTGTCTTTTCTTTTGCTCTTTTTTTTTGTCCTGGGTAAAAAGACATCTATGCTTTTACCGCTAATCACATTATAGACTGTTTGTTCAAAATTACTTCGGGTTAAAAGCGCAAACCAGTTTAAGCATTTCTTCATTGGGTGCCAAACCCTCCAATTCCGTTAAGGGTGACCAAAAAGGTGATACTCGTGTCAGCAGAAGTATCTTTAAATTCCAGGCCCAATCCCCAGCAGGCCTTTTCAATGGTGATGCCGATGCGGCTTTCAATGTTTTTATTTGTATACAGATCTGCCTCATATGAACAATAGGCCATAAGAGACTGGGTAAGCTGGAGGTTGAGACGGGTATACCAGGTTTCGAGAGATTCATCGATAGAAGTTTCTAAAGAGTCCTGTGTATACCGGTAGTAGGTACGGATGGAATCCCCCCGATGGTCTTTTATGGTTGCCCCTATTTTGGTGTCGGTGAAATGATTTGTATAGGGAGACCAGTCAATGTTCGCATCCATTGAAAAATACTCAAAGGGATTGATTTCACTCTCAAGGCTGATGTCCGACCAGGGTTTTGATTGGGTTTCATCCTTTTCAGCATCAATATCATAGCTCTGGTAAAGTTTGATCCAGATAAATTCCTTGTATGAATTTGACTGGGTTCCCTCCGGAGTTTCAACCATGTTTCTGGCAATAAAGCTGTTGGTCAAGGACCAGGTGAGAAGATTTTCTTCCTGAATACTGTCAATGGCGTCAAAGTAGGGTAAATCCTCCGGGGATGCATCGGGCTGAAAGCTGTATTCAAGCTTGGGCACAACCGCATGCTTGACCTTTTCTGCAAAGCTGTTGTTCAGGGTGAAAATCTTGTTCAGGGATGTGGACAACTCGGCCCCCAGGTCATAGGTGGCCCGGGTTCTGAATTTGTCGTCATTTCCGTCGGTATCTGTAAAGTTATCCGTAAACCAGGAAGTCCCCCGGGTACCGATAAAGGGCTCAAAGAAAAAGGATTTGCCAAGGCGGGTGGGAAGGTAAAATTTGGGGTAGATATCAATCCTTTGCCCGCTAACAAGCGGCGTGCTTGCCTCCTGGTCGGTGTCCTGGCGGTAAAAGGATCTGAATTCCGAGTCCAGTTTATAATAAACTCCGGAGTTCTTGATCTGCTGCCTTGCGGAGTCAAGTTCAAGGCTGGGAAGAGTTTGCAGGGTGGTGTCTGCTGTGTCCTCCTGCCGGGCCTCAACATTATCATACCACAGCGCCTGGGCATTAAAATAATAATTGGACCAGGATTTGCTGATGACCAGACTGTTTTTCCGGGTGGTGTCATCATATTCATCAAGACTTCTTCCAAAGACAGTTTCAAAATATTCATTGGTGCCATCATAGCCTGTGAATCCATCCCTGAATTCCTGAAGGTAGTCTGCATCACTGACAATGTCCAGGTCCAGTTTTCCTGAAAAACCATTGGTCAGGTCCTGGTTGTGTTTCATTCGAAACCAGTACCGGTCCCGGTTGGTCCGTGGGGGGGTGCTGTCATAGCTGTATGTGTTTTTTTCGGTATCATCTGTGCCGTCGCCAAGTTTTGAATCATCCAGAAAGTCTAAAAACATGGAGCCCTGTGAGGCGTTATCCAGTACATATCTGAATTCACCGGCAACCTTTGTGCCCCGGTCCGACATATAATTGGCATAAAAGGTTGCATCCACGTTTCTTGAAATGGCTATAAACAAGGGCTGCTCATATTCAAACCCCTTTTTGTCCGAACTGGTTACCCGGGGAAATAACAGGCCGGTCTGGCGCTTTGTTTTTACGGGAAAGGAAAGAAACGGGGAATAGAGGGTGGGGAGCTTTTTGGCCCAGAGAACTGTATTGTCGGCATATCCATAGCCTTCAACGGTTACCCTTATGTTTTTGCCAGAAATTTTCCAGTCCGGGTCATCACCTTCGCAGGAGGTGATGGAGCCCTTGTCTGCACTATAGGTAAATTCCCCTGTTTTTTTAATATTTTCGCCGTTGATATAAAAATTATTTTCCTGGATGAAGATGGTTCCTTTATTTATGGTTCCTTTTTCTGTCAGAAGATTGATCTGCATTGCATTGCAGGTGATGGAATCCTGGCCGGAAAGGAACAAGACATTGCCCTGGGCAAATGCATCTTTTGTCTTGTTGGAAAATTCTACATAATCGGCTTCCAGTCGTGTTGCACCGCCGGTGATTACCACGTTATCTTCGGCAATATACAGATTCCGTTCATTGTCATAGGTTACCATGAGGGCGGAAATATGCCAGGAGATTTCCTTGGGATTTTCAGGAAGAGTCTTGGCTGTTACAACCCTAGCTGAAACCAAACAACAAAAAAAAGCAACTGCCGCTATCAACGGCAGTTTTCCTTTGAAAAATAAGCAAAACATAGCTGTCCAGTAATAAATTGCACATCAATTAAAATTATTGTATAAAGCCATTTTATATTGCAAAAGTCAAGTCAGAATAAGCTTACAAAGATCCGGCAAGACAGCTTTTTATTAATTAGATAATTGATCATGACTGCCGGGTTAGAAAGGACATTTATGACAGCTTCCATAATAGAGTCTATCGGTAATACCCCCCTTGTTGAAATAAATAGGTTAAACCCTGTGCCCGGCGTGAAAATTTTCGCAAAACTGGAGTATATGAATCCCGGTGGGTCTATCAAGGACAGGGCTGCACTGCATATGATCTTGGCTGCCGAAAAAGCAGGTCATCTTAGCGCTGAAAAAACCGTGATTGAAGCCACCAGCGGCAATACCGGTATCGGGCTTGCCATGATCTGTGCAGTAAAGGGATATAAGATTGCATTGACAATGGCGGAGAATGCCAGTGAGGAGAGAAAACAAATATTACAGGCCCGGGGGGCTCAGATTATTTTGACTCCCAAGCATCTGGGGTCCGACGGCGCCATCGAAGAAGCCTATCGTCTGGCAAGGGAAAACCCGGAACAATATTTTATCACTGATCAATATAATAATGAGGCAAACTGGAAAGCCCATTATAATACAACAGGCCCTGAAATCATGGATCAGACCCGGGGCAGGGTGTCAAGCATAGTGGCAACCATTGGCACTTCCGGGACCCTCATGGGTTTGTCGCGGTATTTTAAACACAAGGATGCAAACATCAATATTGTGTGTGCCGAGCCCTATCTGGGTCACAAGATCCAGGGTCTGAAAAATATGAAGGAATCTTATATTCCTGAAATTTTTGATAAAAACCGCTTGGATGCCACCATCCGTGTGGATGACCATACCGCCTTTGAAGCGGCCAGGCAATTGGCCAGGCAAGAGGGTTTGTTTGTGGGCATGAGCAGCGGTGCGGCAATGGTTGCCGCCATTGAAGAAGCCCAAAATATCCAAAAGGGAGTTGTTGTGGTCATCTTTCCGGACAGCGGGGAACGATACCTTTCCACCCCTTTGTTTTCGGCGGGAAAAAAGATTGACCTGAAGGTGTACAATACCCTTTCCAAACAAAAGGAGGGGTTTGTCCCCATTGAAAAAGATAAAATAGGGATATACACCTGCGGTCCGACGGTGCACCGGCGTCTGCACATCGGACTGCTCAGGCGCTTTGTCTTCACAGACCTTTTGGTCAGGTATCTTGAGTTCCACCAATTTACCGTCAACCATGTCATTAATATTACCGATTATGATGACAAAACCATACAGGGGTCGGAAAAAGCAGGCCAGTCCCTTGATGATTTTGTCCGTCCCTGCATTGCAGCCTTTAAAGCCGATCTTAATTCCCTGGGCATGCGGCCGGCCCAGGCCTACCCCAGGGTTTCCGATCATTTTACTGAAATGACTGATTTGTCAAGGAGGCTGCTGGACCGTGACCATGCCTATGAAAAATTGCATTCGGTTTATTTTGATATTTCAAGCCAGCCCGAGTATGGTCTTTTTTCAAAGGTGGACCTCAACATGATACGCCTTGGGGCAACCGTTGACCTGGATGAGTATGAAAAGCGCAACCCCAGGGATTTTACCCTTTTAAAGCGGGTTCGCCTTTCAGAACTGAAACGGGGGGTGGGGATAAAGACGGAATGGGGAAACGTCAGGCCCTCCCTTCATTTGCAGTGTTCGGCCATTGCTATGAGGTACCTGGGCAAGCAGTTTGATATCCACACTGGAAGCCGGGAACTTTTATTTCCCCACCATGAAAATGAAATTGCAATTGCCAGGGCCGCAACAGGGTCCACCCTTGCTAATGTGTGGATGCATTGTGACCCGGTCCAATATGATGGCAGCCTGGGAAAAAAGGGCATTGAAGAGATAAGTCTTGATACCCTTACCCAGCAGGGGTGGAATCTGAAAACCATCCGGTTCTGGCTCATCTTTGGTCACTATAGAAAGCAGTTGGCCCTGTCAACCAAAGGGCTGCGGGATGCAAAATATACCCTGGCCAAAATTAATAGATGTATTGAAACTCTGGGTGCCATTACCCTGGAGGATAAATTTGAAGAGGGTGATACTGAGAATAACGACCAATTGATTTATGATATCCGCCAGGGAGTTCTGTCTGCAATGGCAGATGACCTGAAGGTCTCAAGTGTTATTTTCTGCCTCCTTTCGGGGGTAAAAAAAATAAACCGGCTGATGAACCTGAATCAAATCAATTTTGCCTGTGCCAAACAATTGCTGACCTGTTTCAGGGAAGTGGACTCCATGTTAAAAATATTTGATTTTAACAGAAAAATGGAATATTCCAATACTGCCCTGGCTCTTATTAAGGAGCGCGATGGGGCCAGGTTTAAAAATGACTGGGTTTTGGCCGACAAGCTTCGCGATCAGCTTACGGCCATGGGCGTTTGTGTTCATGACAAAAAGGTGTGACTATTATGATAAAAACTTTATTTTTTCCGTTTTCCCATATCAGTAAAGATCAATTGAAATGTGTAACTACATTTTTTTTGAACCTGGGTTTATTGCCCCTGGTCGAAGATTTTAAGTTGGATCCCATGCTTGCCCGATTGACAGAGCAAGGGATCTTGCAACCCATATTTCCCTTGGCCCGGGAGGTTCAGTTGGTCCAAAAACAGGTGAGCTCCTATCTGGACTGGGCGCAACTTCACCGGGGCAATGAGAAAAACCTTAAATCATTGTTCAAGGAGCAGCCCTATTTTATGGAGGATGCCGGGCTTTCCAGTCTCCAGTCCCAGATTCGAAAAGGAACCCAGAAAAAAGAAGCATCCGATGAAAAA
This sequence comes from Desulfobacteraceae bacterium, assembly GCA_003353855.1. GTDB lineage: Bacteria > Desulfobacterota > Desulfobacteria > Desulfobacterales > Desulfobacteraceae > NBML01. The sequence goes on along the minus strand of PIVS01000004.1, from coordinate 31,792 downwards.
AAGGCTGGGTCGAATCCGTTGTTGTTATTGAAATTTGCCCAATTATTGGATGTGCAGAATGAAGATATTGATGATGAATTGGATGCTTTGGACCAGAGCAAGTCTTCGCTTTTTTCCGAATTAACCGGGGAAATATCGGAAAAGACTTCTGAAAATAGTTTTGAGCAATCTGATTTAGTCTCATTAAATTCACCCCCTTCCGATCCAGGAAGAATAATGACCGAAGAAAGAATCACCTCCTGGTTCAGATATGCAGGTGAAAAAGAGCTGTTTAAGAAGTCTGGAGCATCTCCCCTTTTAATCACCACAAGCCCGGCTGTGATGGACTACATGGTGTCCAAGTCCGAGGGTGTGATAAATGCCCTTGACATTGATTCCATAAAAGTGCATGAGAATGGATGTGTAAATGAAGGCAGGTGGCACCAGACTTTTTTTCAGTTTTTAGAAGAAGCAGTTGCAGGAAAAGGTTCTTCCGGGGTTGATCAGCCTGAAGTGGATGATAATTGTCTGAGGGCAGGCCGAATTAAATTGTGCCTTTTTCCGGGAGAGGGCATGAAACAATTTTTAAATATGCCAGGTCAGTCGATTGCCGTCTGTCTGGTACAACTAAAATCATAAAGAACTTGATTTTACCAAATGGCATGTTATAAAAGCGTTTTTTAAACAGGTTTATATTTACCAAATGATTTTATAAAACTATTAATTATTAAGGAGATTTTTAAGATGGCATTTAATCCAATTGTTGACGAAGCAAAATGTGTTGGTTGTGAAGAATGTGTAGACGTTTGCCCCGTAGAGGTATTTGAGATGGAAGACGAAAAATCAGTTGCTGTTAATGCAGAAGAGTGCATGGGCTGTGAAAGCTGCGTTGAAGTTTGTGAAGAAGATGCGATTGTAATCGAAGAAGACTGATTAGCGCGTTTTTTAGTATATGAAAATGCCGGGATCTATACGACAGATACCGGCATTTTTTTTGCGAGTTTTTCCCCTGGTTATAAGCTTGACCCGCCATCCGGTTTTCTAAGCCCGGAAACATCTGCTTCAACTTAGGTATATCCCCCCCGCTATCTCTTGTTCTTTGTCCGGAATCCGGATGAATTGATGAGATAAACCCCGGCAACGACCAGGATTGCGCCTGTGAAGATTTCTTTTGTTACAGGCTCATTCAGGATAAAATAGGATAAAACAATGGCGGAGACCGGTACAAAATTAATAAATACCCCGGCCTTCATGGGGCCGATTTCCTGTATCCCCTCATAATACCAGAAAAATCCCAAAACCGTTCCAAAAAATCCCAGATAAAAGAGACTGGCCCAATCCATGAACCCATAGGAAGGCAGGTTGGAAAAAAGGCCATGGGCCAGGGCTGGAAAAAAAAGCATGAGGGTGCCGGCAACGGCTGAATAACAAACAGCTGCCATTGGAGATAGCCTCCGCATCAGGGGCTTGCCCATGAGAGAATAAGACACCCAGGATACCACACAGCCGAAAATTGCCAGTTCCCCTTTTCCAATGCCGCTTTTGAAAATATTTGAGATGTGACCCGAGGAGATGACGATCAATGCACCGGCTACGGATAAACCAAGACCGGCTAATTTTAAAAAGGATAGCTTGTCTTTAAACAATAAAACGGAAAACAGGCTGATAAAAATGGGATTGGTGGCAATGATCAGGGATGCCCGGTTTGCATTGATCATGGAAAGCCCTGTAAAAAATAAAATATTATAGGCGAATACGCCGGTGGCCCCAAGGAAAAGAATGTTTATGATCTGGCCCATGTTGACGGCAGGTAATCGACCTTCTGTTTTCCGGGTCAGGAAAATCAAAAATGCCGAGGCGATGGCAAATCTTAAGAAAGCAGCGCAATAGGGGTCTACACTGCCGGCAATTCCTTTTCCGGCAATAAAGGTCCCCCCCCATAAAAAAGCAGTTAAAAATAGTTTGAAATAGATCATTTGGGATCCCCTGGTTTTTATTAAAAAAGCCTTTATCTGCCCAGACAAGCGGTGAAAAGTCAAGGCGGATTAGATGTTTCTCCTGGCGGGCCGACCTTGTAAACAGGCTTTTGTTGCGATTAATAGCTCTTGAAAAAAATGAACATTACATAAAAAAAAATAACAAATATAAGGATAATGCGAAATGAATTATGATTTCATTGACAAAAACTACTGTGTGGGATAATAAGTGGCGGTTTAAAAAAAAATAATTAAAGGAAATGACATGAATCAATTAGCAGGGGTTTTTAAGAGGATTGTATCGGGAAGTTTAGTTGCCCAGATTATGATGGGAATCATAGCAGGTGTTGCTCTCGCGATGGTCGCACCAGGGGCTGCAAAATCGGCAGGTCTGCTGGGAGGAATATTCGTCGGTGGACTTAAGGCCGTTGCTCCGACACTTGTGTTTGTTATTGTTACCGCATCCATTGCAAATCAGAAAAAAGGCGCACACACAAACATGCGCTCAATTGTTTTGTTGTATTTAGTAGGCACATTCATGGCGGCATTGGTTGCCGTTACAATGAGCTTTCTTTTTCCAACCAATCTTACTCTCGTTGCAAGCAGCGTCTCGGTAACTCCGCCCGATGGCATAGGTCAGGTTCTCCATACACTGCTGTTTAAAATGGTGGATAACCCGGTCAATGCCCTTGCCACGGGTAACTTTCTCGGAATCCTTGCCTGGGCCATCGTGCTGGGATTTAGTTTTCAGCATGCATCAGAGGGCATGAAGACCATTCTACACGATCTCTCCCAGGCTGTTTCCAGCGTCGTCAGGCTGGTTATCCGCTTTGCGCCCCTGGGTATTTTCGGCCTGGTTGCAAACACAATCGCAACAACGGGATTTGCCGCCCTGGCAGGTTACACCCACCTGCTCCAGGTGCTTTTGGGGTCCATGCTGATCATCGCGCTTGTTGTTAATCCTTTTATCGTATTTTTGAAAACCCGGAAAAATCCCTATCCCCTTGTTTTCACCTGTCTCAGGGAGAGCGGCGTAACCGCATTTTTCACCAGGAGTTCCGCTGCAAATATCCCGGTAAATATGGACCTTTGCGAGCGTCTGAACCTTAATGAGGATACCTATTCGGTATCCATTCCCCTTGGCGCAACGGTCAATATGGGGGGGGCTGCCGTCACCATCACCATATTAACCCTGGCTGCGGTACACACCCTGGGTATCAAGGTGGATCTTGCAACGGCACTTCTCCTCAGTCTGGTTGCCGCGGTTTCCGCCTGCGGTGCATCCGGTATAGCAGGAGGTTCCCTGCTTCTTATCCCCCTTGCCTGTAGCCTTTTCGGTGTTCCCAACGACATCTCCATGGAGGTTGTTGCGGCAGGATTTATCATCGGTGTCATCCAGGATTCGGCCGAGACCGCATTGAACAGTTCAACGGATGTTCTGTTTACCGCTGCCGCCGACCGGGCTGAGCTGGGCTTTGTCACTGCAAAAAAATGATCCTGCAACTCATCTGGCAGGTATGATTATGCGGCACATATACCGAACAGTTAAGATAAAGATGCCCCATGCCCATGCGGCATCTTTATTTTTTCGGGTGATCAATGCGGCTGGTCAAGCCATGGGGCTTTGTAGATATTTCTGGCGTTGGCCCTGTTTTGGGGTATCCTTAATCTGTTGACAATTAAATTTATAATATGATATCATTCGACTTAAATCAAAAAATTAATCGCAGGTTTGTATGGTCTGCTTCTGTTGGGTTTTACGGGAGCTTTTTTTGTTCGCATCTGCTAACCAGGGGAGGGTACTGGGCGGAAAAATGAACCACGAATATTTGCTTAACGCCATTTATATCACCATCTTTCTTGCCGGCGGCTCCATCGCGGCGCTTGTTCCTTTTGGTATCTGCTATCTGCTGCGGCCCCGGCGTACATTTTACAAAAAAACCCGACAGGCGTATGAATGCGGCATGGACCCATTCGGCTCGGCCTGGGATTTCAGGTATGGGATTTCCTATTACCTGTACGCCCTGATGTTTCTGGCCTTTGATGTGGATATTCTCTATTTGTTTCCCATTGTTGAGGCGTTCCACAAGGTCTCTGCCGTCAGGGGGATTACAGAGCTTTTTATATTTATTTTCATCTTGTCCCTGGCCATTGTGTATGCCTGGCGAAAAGGAGCGTTCGATTGGAAAAAAAGACTGCCAAAAATACAGCATTGAGCTCATTTACCCGGGATCTTCAACTAAAGGTCTTTGGTAATGGGGAGACATTAAAGCAGGGGCCTTTACTCAACCTGGACATTGCGGACAAGATTTTAAGATTTTGCCAGGCTAACTCCCTGTGGCCCATGACCTTTGGCCTGGCCTGCTGTGCCATCGAAATGATGGCCGCCGGTATGGCAAGGATCGACATGGCCCGATACGGGGCGGAGGTGTTCCGGCCCTCTGCACGCCAGTGCGATCTGATGATCGTATCCGGCACGGTGAACAAGAAGATGGCCCCGGCACTCATGACCCTCTACGAGCAGATGCCCTATCCCAAATGGGTCATTGCAATGGGCAATTGTGCCATTTCAGGCGGCCCCTTTGCAGTGGAGGAAAACTATAACGTCATTGAAGGGGTGGACAAGCTCATCCCGGTGGATGTTTATGTGCCTGGATGCCCTCCGCGTCCTGAAGCCCTCATGGAAGGACTGTTCAAACTTCAGGAAAAGATTGCCGGTGTCCGTCATCCCTTTCCCCAGAACCCTCATCCCGTGCAGAAAACCACCTAGGATTAAATTAAGGAAGACCACCCATGAATGTGCATACCGAATCACTGGCCAAGGCCTTGTACGGACTGCCTGTCCGGATTGAAGAGGTCGATTTCGAGGCCAAGGGCTATCATGCCTGTCTTTTGCCGGAATCCTGCGACCTTCTGCCGGAACTGGCAAGAAAATTTTACGAGCAGGAGTATTTCATTGGGTTTGTCACTGCCTGCCACACCGAGCCTGCCATCCAGGTCCTATACCAGTTTGCCCGCCATGACGTGAACCACAGGATCATGGTAAGATGCCCGGCGGACAAGGACAACAGCGTTCCTACCATCAGCAGTATCTTTTCGGGTGCAGACTGGCATGAACGGGAGACCAGGGATTTTTTCGGGCTGACCTTCAAGGACCACCCCAATATGGCGCCTTTTATCCTGGACGAATCTGACAGGGATTTAAAGCCTTTGCTTAAAAATGGAAAAATGCTCAAATCCGTTGACGAAATTTTCCCGGGGGAGGTCTGCCATGACTGATCAGCCCATATCTCCTGACCAGAAAATTGCAAAAATCCACCAGTTCTACCTGAATCTTGGGCCCCAGCACCCCAGCACCCACGGTGTTTTGCGCGTGATCCTGGAAATGGATGGAGAATGGGTGCTGGATCCCCAGCCCGACCTGGGATTCGGTCACCGTATGCACGAGAAAATGGGGGAATCCCGGTCCTGGTCCAAGTTTTTTGCCAATGTGGGCCGGATGGACTATGTTAATGCCATGGCGTTCAACCACGCCTATGCCGGCCTCATTGAACGGGCCGCCGGCATTGAAGTGCCCAGGCGGGCCGAATATATCAGGGTGATAACGGCGGAGCTGAACCGGGTGGCCAGCCACCTGCTCTGGCTGGGTGCTTTTATCCTGGACCTGGGTGCCTTTACCCCCATTCTCTACACCTTTGACGACCGGGAAGAGATACTGGATATCCTGGAGGATATTACAGGGTCCCGGCTCACCTACAGCTATTTCAGGGTGGGCGGGGTGATGAAGGACATCGACGATAAATTCATCAAGGGGACCCTAAAATTTATCCAGCGCCTCCGGGACCGCTTTCCCATGTACGAAACACTGGTGAACGGGAATGTCATCATCCACAAGCGGATGAAGGGCATAGGTGTCATATCCCAGGACATGGCCCGGCGCTACGGCGTGACAGGAGCAGTCCTCCGGGGCAGCGGCATCTCCTATGATGTCCGGAAAAACGCTCCCTACTCTGTCTATCCAGAGTTTGACTTTCAGATACCCGTGGGAAAGGCAGGGGACTGCATGGAACGGTATTTTGTGAAGTTTGCTGAAATGGAGCAGAGCCTTCGCATAATTGAGCAGGCCCTGGACAAACTGCCTGAAGGGGAGTTCAGGGCTAAGGTCAAGAAGATCAAGCTTAAGCCCGGCATGACAAGTTACAGCGTGGAGACGGCCAGGGGGGAGCTGACCCTCCTTTTGATCGGGGACGGATCAGAGGTTCCATACCGCCTGAAGATCAGGGTACCCTCCTTTTCAAACCTGAGCGTGATGCCAGAACTGTGTTCGGACATGCTGCTGTCGGATCTGGTCACCATCATGGGCAGTTTCGACCTGGTCATTCCGGAGATCGACCGGTGATGAGGGCAGGCATAAACAATTTTTATCCGATAAATTCGGGAGCAGGAAATATATGCAGGAACTGATACTTATCATTGCACGGGCTCTGGCCTATGCTGTTATCATGATCTCCTTCGGGTTTGTCAACGCCCTGGTCATGGGTTATCTGGAACGGAAAATAGCAGCCAGGATCCAGCGGCGGCCCGGACCCATGGAGGTGGGACCCCACGGCATCTACCAGCTGGCCGTGGACGGGATTAAGATCATCGGTAAACAGCTCATAATCCCCAAAGAAGCGGACGGCCTTTTGTACCGGATAGCGCCGGTGCTCTCCTTTGCGCCGGTGGTGCTGCCGTTTATCGTCATCCCGTTCAGTAAAAGCCTCCAGGCCAGGGATTTCAGCCTGGGGCTTTTGTTCATCGTGACCATTGCCTCCATCAACGTTCTGACCATCGTCATTGCCGGATGGGGGTCCAATAACAAGTACTCCTTGTTCGGGGCCATGCGGTCCGTTGCCCAGAACATCTCTTTTGAGGTGCCGGTGTTGCTCTCAATTCTCTGCATTGCACTCATAACCGGCACCTACAGCATGCAGGGCATTGTGGAGGCCCAGGACAGGGTATGGTTCATTCTGATCCAGCCCCTGGCCTTTATCATCTATTTTATAGCAGGGCTTGCCGAGACCAACCGGAATCCCTTTGACCTTCCCGAGGCGGAAAGCGAGCTGACCGCAGGGTTCCACACCGAATACAGCGGATTCGGGTTCTCTTTGTTCATGATTGGCGAGTACGCCAATATGTTTTTGGTCTGTTCCATTGCCACAGTGCTCTTTCTGGGGGGATGGCGCGGGATTCCACTGCCTTTTTTCGAATACACGGGCGCCATCTGGTTCCTTGCCAAGGTCTATTTTCTCATGCTGGTCATGGTTTGGATCCGCTGGACTTTTCCCAGGGTCAGGTTTGATCAGCTGCTCAATTTTTGCTGGAAGTACCTGATTCCCTTTTCCCTGGTGAATCTGCTGCTGACAGCTGTCTGTATTAAACTCTTTCCGTTGATCAGGGGGATGATATGACCGGTTATTTTCATGACCTTTTTTCAGGGAGTAAAAGCCTGATTGCCGGCATGGCCGTAACATTTAAGGCATTTTGTCAGCCAATCGTCACCACCCAGTATCCCAGAGAAAAAATCGATGTTACCCCCAATATTAGGGGACGCCTTGAACTGGTAAAGGATACTGAATCAGCCACCCACCGGTGTATCAGCTGCGGGCGCTGCGCCAGGGAATGCCCCTCATCTTGCATCGACCTTAAGGGGGAAAAGCAGGAGGGGGTAAAAGGCAAGGTTCTGGTCCGGTATGAGTACAATTTTACTTTGTGCAGCCTTTGCGGCAGTTGCGTGGATGTCTGCCCGACCGATGCCCTGGCATTTTCCAATGCCTATGAGCTGGCCTCCTTTGTCAAGGAGGATTTTCATTTTAATCTGTTGGAGGAGGTGGATAAATGAGTTATCTGCAAGCCATGTCCGAAATATTATTTGTGGCTTTCGCGGTCATGACCGTTCTGGGCGCCTATCTTGCGGTCAGAAGATCGGTGCTGCTCATGCACACGGTTCTGGGACTTGCCGTCTGCATGCTGGGAATTTCAGGGCTCTACTTTTTTTTAGGTTCCATGTTCATGGCCATGATGCAGGTGCTGATCTATATCGGTGCGCTCTGTGTGGTGCTGGTCTTCGGCATCATGATTTCCTACACCCCCAATGAGATTTACCGCATGGGCATTACGGGCAAGCACATGCCCCTGGCCCTGGCCGCCTGCATCCTGGTCTGCATACCAATGGGCCTTCTGGTCACAAGGGTGGACTGGAACGTGTCAACGGCGGTGCCGGCCGGGGATCTGGAGCCCATGGGAACCATGCTGCTTTACCGGTATTGTATGGCCTTTGAGCTGATATCCGTTATCTTGCTCATCGGCATCGTGGGCTCCATTATTCTGGCCCGGGGCGGCCATGTGGCCGACGAAAAAGCCTCGGTCCCCATTGATGACCATTAAGGAAGAACCATGTTAAGTGAAAATATTTACATCTACCTGCTCCTTGCCATATTTTTGTTCGCGGCCGGGTGCTACGGACTGATCCAGCGACGCTCCTTTATCCGGATGCTGGTGGCCGTGGAGCTGATTCTCAACGGGGCGGCTCTGAATTTTATGGCCTTTTCCAGATTTACCGCGCCTGAACCTGATACCGGCCGCATATTCGCCATGTTCATCATGGGGCTCGCCGCCACAGAGGCGGCCATTGTGGTCAGCGTAAGCCTTTCGGTCTACCGTAAGTACTATACGGTGGATCCAGAGGATGTTAAAGACTTGAAACTGTAAGGGAATCTGTAATGACCTTTGTACCACATCCAGCCCTGGCACTCACTGTGATCCTGCCCTTTGCCGCGGCAATTTTAAACCTTGTGTCCGGGAAACGGAAGAACTTAAGGGAGTTCTTCTCCTTTGCCGGGGCGGTCCTGACCTTTGTCTCGGTACTGGTACTGGCCCCTAAAATAATGGGCGGGTCCATTTTGACCCTCCATCTAACCCAGATCTTACCGGGCATAAACATCTCCTTTCGGGCGGACGGCTTAAGCCTGCTTTTTGCGGGGACCTCCTCCTTTTTGTGGATACTTGCCGGATTCTACTGCATCGGCTATATGCGGGGGCTGTCCGAACACGCCCAGACAAGGTTCTTCGTCTGCTATTCCGCAGCCGTGGGAGGGGCCATGGGCGCTGCCTTTGCCGGCAACTTTTTTACCCTCTATCTCTTTTATGAGATTGTCTCGGTGGTGACCTATCCCCTGGTGGCCCACCACCAGGATGCCGAAGGCTATGAGGGTGGAAAAAAATACCTGATCTACCTTTTTTTCACCTCCAAAGCCTTTCTGCTGCCGGCCATGGTGATTATTTACATTCAGGCCGGCACCCTGGAGTTCACCTCAGCCGATATTGTCCAGGGTATTTTCAGCGGGAACCCAAGCCATGTCCTGGTGGCAATCTCATATTTTTTATGCCTCTTCGGTTTTGCCAAGGCCGGGATCATGCCTTTTCACAACTGGCTGCCCTCAGCCATGGTGGCCCCAACACCTGTGTCTGCCCTGCTTCATGCTGTGGTGGTGGTAAAAGTTGGTGTATTCTCCATTGCAAGGGTCATGCTCTCGGTGTTCGGGACGGCACTGCTTGAGCGTATGGGGCTTGGGATAATAACGGCCTATATTGTTTCTTTCACCATTATCGCAGCATCCCTCATAGCCATGACCCAGACCAACCTCAAAGCGCGCCTGGCTTACTCCACCATCAGCCAGCTCTCTTATATCATCCTGGGGGTGGCCCTGCTGACCCCTTCCGGGATTACCGGCGGGCTGTTCCACATTGTTAACCACGCCTTTGCCAAAATTACTCTTTTCTTCTGCGCCGGCGCCATCTTTGTGGCCACGGGTAAAAAAGATATACGTGAGCTCAAAGGAACCGGATACACCATGCCAATAACCCTGGCCGCATTTGGTCTGGCCTCCCTGTCCATGATCGGGGTGCCCCCGGTCTCGGGATTTGTTAGCAAGTGGTTCCTGGCCGTGGGCACCATGGAAGCAGGGCAGATAGGCCTTCTTGTGGTGCTGCTGGTAAGTTCTCTGCTCAATGCCGGGTATTTTGTGCCTGTGCTGGTCCAGGCCTATTCAGGCCGGAAGGAGACTCTGGTTGACCCTGGGTATGAAAACAGGGAAAAAGCAGGACTGATCAGGTTCATGGTGATTCCCCTGCTTGTGACCGCTCTTTTTACCCTGGTTCTGGGGTTGTTTCCAGGACCTTTATTAACCCTTATCCATACGGTGGTGAATTAAAATGCAGAGTATCCTCTTATTTTTGCGACAACGCAGGTCGGCACTCAAATGGCTTTTTCTGGGCAGTGCCGCGGCCAGCGTAATCTTTGACTGCTTTGCTCCCAGGCATAGCACACATTTTTGGGGAGATACCGTAAACGGATTCTGGGCTCTGTTTGCCTTTGTCGGGTGCATCGGTATGATAGCCCTGTTCAAGGGCGTTTACCATGTCTGGCTCATGAAGGAACCCAACTATTATGACTGATCTTTTCATCCACCCGGCAGCCTGGTTCATTGCAGCCGCACTGCTGGCCCCGTTGCTCCAGAAGATCCGGCTGATCAAGATAGTTTTCCCTGCGATACCCGTCATTGCCCTGGCAGTGATCTATATGCTGCCGGAAGTTGCGGTTTTCGGGAAGGCCACCTGGCTCGGGTTCGACCTGGTCCTAGGCCGGCTGGACAAATTGAGCTTTATCTTTCTCCACATCTTTGTGATCATGGCCTTCATCGGTGCCCTGTACGGCCTTAAAGTCAAAGAGGCGGGACAGAAGGCTGCGGGTTTTTTCTATGTGGCAGGGGCTCTGGGCACAACACTTGCCGGCGACTATCTGACCCTCTTTGTATTCTGGGAGCTCATGGCATTTTCCTCGGTCTTCCTGATCTGGTACAGCAAAAGACCAAAGGCCCGGAACGCAGGATTTCGGTACCTGCTCATGCACACCCTGGGCGGTCTCATCCTTCTGGGCGGGATTATGCTCCGGTACAAGGTTACAGGGGACCTTTCCTTTGACCGGCTGGATCCGGCCGGGGCAGGGCTAGCCGAATACCTCATTATGACAGGCTTTATTTTGAATGCAGCAGTACCTCCCCTCCACGCCTGGCTGGCCGATGCCTATCCCGAGGCCACGGTTTCCGGGGCGGTGTTCATGTGCGCTTTTACCACTAAAAGCGCAGTCTATGTTCTGGCCCGGGCTTTTCCAGGGTTCGGGGTGCTCACCATTCTGGGAGCTGTCATGACCCTTTACGGTGTGTTTTATGCGGTGATTGAAAACGACGCCAGGCGGATCCTGGCCTACCATATCATCAGTCAGGTTGGATACATGGTCTGTGCTGTGGGCATCGGAACTAAAATGGCCATTAACGGAGCCTGTGCCCATGCCTATGCCCATATCCTCTATAAGGCCCTGCTGTTCATGGGGGCCGGCGCCGTACTCCAGATGACCGGCAGATCCAAACTCAGTGAACTGGGGGGGCTGTACCGGTATATGCCCTGGGCCTTTTTCTTTACCCTTATCGGCGGGATCTCCATTTCAGGCTTTCCCCTGACCAGCGGGTTTATCTCCAAGTCCATGATCATTGCCGCAGCCGGTGAAAACCACCAGCCCGTGATCATGCTCATACTTTCCCTGGCCGCTGTTGGTACCTTTTTGTCTGTGGGCATCAAACTGCCCTATTTTATCTGGTTCGGAAAAGACAAAACCTATTCTCCTGTACCAAAGGAGGCGGGCTGGCAGATGAACCTGGCCATGGGGCTGGCGGCTTTTCTATGCATCTTTCTGGGCACGGGCCCGGGTTACCGTGCCCTGTATGCGCTGCTGCCCTATGCGACAGACTACCAGCCCTATTCGGCCTATCACCTGGCTGAAACTCTTCAGATCCTGTGTTTTACCGGTCTTGGGTTTTATCTTTTCATCCGTCGGCTGACCCCGGAAGACAGGGTTGCCCTGGATGTGGATTGGTTCTACAGAAAAGGAATACCCAGGTTTATGACATGGGTTAAAAAATGGCTGGGCGGCATGGACCGGGTGCTGAATAATGTCTATGAGAGTGTGGGCCTTCGCATGACAAGGGCACTTGCCAGGGGATTTACACGGTTTGACAAAGAGGGGATCGACTGGGCTGTTGACGGGGCGGCAAAATCCGTGCTGGCCGGCGGTGACCAGCTTCGGCATATACAGACAGGAAAGATCCAGCACTATATCGGGGCGGCCGTGATCTGTCTTTTCGGCTTGATCGCCCTGATCGTGCTATTGAAAACAGGAGCATAGGACAATGGATTATCTTATTTACAACACCCTGGGCTATCCGGTTATTTCATCGGTTCTGCTGCTGCCCCTGGCAGGGGCGCTCATCACCCTGCTCCTCCCGGACAGGGAGGGGAAAGCAACTTCCGCCCAAAAGGTCTGGGGGTTTTTGGTAACCCTGGTCACAGCCCTTGCGGCATTGCCCTTGTTTACCCATTTTAATAGGGCAAGCCACCTCTACCAGTTTGCCGAAGACCATTCCTGGATCAGTGCCTTTAACATCAACTACACTGTGGGGGTGGACGGGATAAGCCTGCTTCTGGTCATGCTCACAGCCCTGATCATGCCTGTGGTTATGCTCTGTTCCTTTAACTATATCGGCCAACGGCACAAGGAGTTTGTCTTTTGTGTTCTGTTGATGGAAACCTTCATGCTGGGGGTTTTTGTAAGCCTGAACACCATCTTGTTTTTCATCTTCTGGGAGGCCATGTTGATTCCCATGTACCTGCTCATTGCAGTGTGGGGCGGGGAAAGACGGGATTATGCCGCCATCAAATTTTTTCTCTACACCCTTCTGGGCAGCGTCTTTCTGATCATCACCATGGTTTCCATCTATATCAAGACCGGAACCTTTTTCATCCCGGCCATCATGGAACATTCATTCAGTCTGAAATATCAGGTTCTGATCTTTTTGGCCCTGGCCCTGGCCTTTGCCATTAAGATCCCAATGTTTCCGCTGCATACCTGGCTGCCCGCCGCCCATGTGGAGGCTCCGGCCCCGGGAAGTGTGATCCTTGCGGCGGTGCTTCTTAAAATGGGTGGATACGGATTTTTAAGATTCTGCATCCCCATAGCACCGGGGGCCACCCAGCTTTTTGCACCGGCCTTTATCACGATTTCCATCATCTCCATCATTGCCGGGGGCTACCTGGCCCTGGGCCAGACCGATATGAAAAAACTCATTGCCTATTCCAGTGTAGGCCATATGGGTTTTGTCACCCTGGGTATTTTTATGGTCTCGGCCATGGGCATACGGGGTGCCATCCTCCAGATGGTCAACCACGGAATTACCACCGGCGCCCTGTTCGTATGCCTCGGGCTTTTGTACGAGCGGACCCACAGCCGGGAGATTGCGGACAACTCGGCCCTGGGCCGGTCAATGCCCTTGTTCCTTACCTTTTTCGTGATCTTTTCCCTGTCTTCCTTCGGCTTTCCCGGCACCAACTCCTTTGTGGGGGAGGTCATGATCCTCATTGCCGCCTTCAAGGCAAACCCCCTCATCGGGGGGGCAGCGATTCCCGGAGCAGTTCTGGCGGCCGCATACATGCTGAGGCTGACCCAGAAAATGATCTGGGCCGATGACAACGGACATGGAAAGGCTGACGCCAACAGAGCAGGCTGGGATTTGAACCTGAGGGAAACAGGGACTCTGGCCTTCCTGGCACTCTTTGTCTTCTGGATCGGGCTTGCGCCTGCAACCTTTCTCTCGATTACCGATGCCAGCGTCACCCACCTGGTCAGACAATACCAGGATGGGATATCCCATATTCCACAGGCACAGGGCGCAGGCCATGCCTGGCTTTTTTCAATGACCACCTTTATCAAGGGATTGATTTAACCGCCCCAAGGGGTTTTAGGATCTGAATATGCAATTTTTACCTGAATTTGTTTTAATCGCAGTAGCACTGGTCTTTTTCCTGCTTTCTCTGGGAAGACTTTCGGCCAACACCCTGAGACGTACGGCACTGATCGCTGCATTCCTTGGAGCAGCTGCAGCTGTTGCATCCCTGGGGCAGTCAGGGGTTTTCTTTTTCAACGCCTACAGCATCGATCCCTTTTCCCAGGGGTTCAAGCTGATCCTGTGCATCGGGCTATTTTTTGTCATTGCCATGAGTCCCGGGCTTCTGGGGGTCAAAGAGCGGCTGAACGCGGAATACTATTTTTTCCTTTTTTTAAGTGTATTCGGCCTGGTGCTTCTGTCCAGTGCAGCCGAATTTTTAACAATGATCCTCTGCCTTGAAATCTCTTCATTCTGCGTTTATGTGATCATTCCTTTCCGGCGCAAGGGCAGAGGGTACCGGGCCCAGATGGAAGCGGCCTTAAAGTACATGATGTTCGGAGCCCTTGCCATGGGCCTGACCCTCTACGGCATGGGCTATGTCTACGGCCTGACCCATACCACCTACCTGCACCAGCTGGCCCGGATCGTACCGGGGATGATCAACACCCATCCCATGCTGGTCATGGGGTTTACCCTGATTCTCTGCGGGATTTTTTTCAAGCTGGCATTGTTTCCCCTGCATTTTTGGGCTCCTGATGTCTACCAGGGGGCTGCCAATGAGACTGCCTCCTTTGTGGCCACCATCCCCAAGGTGGGTGCCACCATCATGCTGCTTAGAATTATCATTCTCCTGGGACATGTACCAAGTGTCCTCTTGGTAATCATCTCCATTCTGGCCGTGTTGTCCATGACCGTCGGCAACCTGTCCGCCCTTGTTCAGAATGACATCAAGCGCCTTCTGGCCTATTCCAGCATCGCCCATGCGGGTTACCTCATGGTGGGGATTGCCGCGGGAAACCACGAGGGCATGATGGCCGTCGGGTATTACATCACCGCCTACATGTTTGTGAACATGGCCTGCTTTTATGTTATCTATCACCTGGCCCCCCTGAGCAACAACATCAGTTTCAATGACATCAAGGGACTCCACAAACGATCCCCGATCCTTGCGGCCACCCTTACAGCAGGCGCCATAGGGCTTGCCGGAATTCCCCCCAGCGCAGGATTCATGGGAAAGTTTCTGGTCTTTGTCTCTGCCATCAAGGAGGGGATGTATCCTTTGGTAATCCTGGCTGTGATCAACGCTGGGGTTTCAGCCTTTTTCTATCTAAAACTGATCCGGGCCGCCTATACCGGGGATACACAAAAAGAGATCAGCCTTATGCTCAGCCCCTTTTCAAAATGCCTTGGCGGCGCATTGATTATCATCATCTTTGCCCTGGGCATTTTCCCGGGGCCGGTCATGAACTTTTTTGACCTGGCAATACGTAACGCTGTACCCCTGGCCTCTCTACCTTAAGTCACAGGCGCTCTTGGGCCAAAGGTGCAACCCATGCTCCGCTCCGGTAAATTAACATTTGAAGCGGTGTATACCCAACCC
This sequence comes from Desulfobacteraceae bacterium, assembly GCA_003353855.1. Taxonomy (GTDB): domain Bacteria; phylum Desulfobacterota; class Desulfobacteria; order Desulfobacterales; family Desulfobacteraceae; genus NBML01. Next base: position 16,421 of record PIVS01000004.1, on the reverse strand, counting down.
ATTCTTCTGATAGACCTTTACAACCCGTTTGCCTATCACTTATAATAAACAAGTACAACTAAGCTTGATGCTTTATCTTTTTGCTTTTTTAAAACATAATGAGGTGAACCCAATATGCAGGATCGGAACAATCCAAAATTTTCTTCCACCAATATTTGTAAAGTTCTTATTGCAGCAAAATTGATTTCAAAGGACCAGGCAAAGGGATTGTTGGCCAGGGAAAAAAAGACCAAAGAAATTTTATGGGGCCGGGTAAAGGATAAATCTTTGACAGGAGAGGCAAGGAAAAGAGCCGTTCTCCAGATACCCTTTATAGATGTTGTTTTATATTTAAAGATTGACCGGCTTGATCAGCCGGGGGAAATTATTGATGAAGATTTGATTTATAAAGCCATTGCTGCGGCTTATCGTCTTGAATATATAAAAATAGATCCCTTAAAACTGGAATTAAACCTTGTCACAGGCACCATTTCAAAATCCTTTGCCTTAAAGCACCTTCTCCTGCCCCTGAAAGTGGAAGAGGGCAAGCTGGTGGTGGCAACCCCCGACCCATTCAACTATGAGGCCCTTAAGGACGTGGAGATGGTCTCAAAATTGAAAGTCAAACCCATTGTCAGTTCCAAGTCAGACATTATAAAATTGATCAATGAATTTTTTGGATTTCATTATTCCATTTCAGCGGCTGAGGATCTGTTTTCACAAAAAGGGGTTGACCTGGGGAATCTTGAACAATTTGTCAGCCTGACTTCCCTGGACTCCCCGGCAACGGATCAGCATATTGTAAATGCGGTCAATCACCTGTTTTCCTACTCCTTTGAACAAAAAGCCAGTGATATCCATATTGAACCTAAACGGGAAATCTGTCTGGTGAGAATGCGCATTGACGGTGCCTTAAATACGGTATACAAGCTGCCTAAAAAACTTCACAATGCAGTGGTCAGCAGGATTAAAACCCTTTCAGGACTGGATATGGCTGAGAAAAGAAGACCCCAGGACGGCCGGATCAAAATGGGAAAGGGGGATGCAGAGGTTGAAATCAGGGTCTCCACCATTCCCGTGGCCTTTGGGGAAAAGGTGGTCATGAGGATAATGGACCCGGATGTCTTGTTCCAGGACCTTGAGATGCTGGGGTTTTTAAAGAATGATTTTGAACGGTATAAAAAGCTGATTGCCATGCCCTTTGGTATTGTTCTGGTGACAGGCCCCACAGGTTCCGGAAAATCGACCACCCTCTATTCGAGTCTGCGAATGCTCTCTTCTCCCGAGGTGAATATCACCACCATTGAAGACCCTATTGAAATGGTTCATGAGGAGTTTAATCAGATTGCGGTTCAGCCTGCCATTAACGTAACCTTTGGCTCTGTATTGAGAAATATTCTCCGCCAGGATCCTGATATCATCATGGTGGGGGAGATCAGAGATCTTGAAACGGCCCAGGCAGCGGTTCAGGCCGCCTTGACCGGTCACCTGGTTCTGTCCACCCTCCACACAAATGATGCGGTTTCAACGGTGTTCCGGCTGCTGGACCTTGGGATTCCTCCCTATCTGGTTCATTCCTCCCTGAACGGTATTGTTGCCCAGCGCCTGGTCAGAAAAATTTGTCCCCATTGTGCCCAGACCTTTGAAATGGATGCCAGCGAATTGGCAGGCTTGGGGATTATTGTTCCCCAAAAAGGCAATATTTTACTTTCCCATGGGAAGGGATGTGTAAAATGCAGGAATACGGGCTATAGCGGACGGACCGGAATTTATGAAATCCTTCCCTATTCCGAATCCCTCAAGCGTTTGACTTCCAATGATGCCAGTCTCGAAGATTTAAGAGCCAAGGCTGTTGAAGAAGGATTGACCCTGCTTCGTCAGAATGGGATTAAAAAAATGCTGGAGGGTCAGACCACTTACCAGGAAATTTTGCGGGTAACCTGGGATCAGTTGACCATATCCCCCGGATAAAGAGCTCTTCTGCTGGACAAAATCATGACCGTGGCCGCAATATCCTCTGCGTGCAGCACAATAAGCTTCCCTGACTTTAAAGGGTCCAAAGCAACTTTCTTGTCGGCCTTCCCGGGCCAGATGGTATCGGAAGCGTCAAATGCAGAATTATTTTTCTGGAGAACTGTATAAATCTGACCGGGCAGGACATTATCTTGTCTGCCCCTGTCGATAAAGGCAATTTGATAATCATTGAGCATGACCGTGTTTTCTTCCGAACAAAGAAGATTGGCCTCAATGGGAGCCGGATTTTCCTGGACCGACAATACCGTGTCCCGTTCATAATAGGCCATGATTCTGTCATTCACAGCGGCATCCCGGTAGGAATTGGTGATGACGGCAATAGCATAGCTGCCGTTGTGTTCAAGAATCTTAATCTCTGCCTTAATCAAGTGCTTGATACCCGTAAACTTCCTGTTGTCAGTTTTCTCTTTTATTTTTTCCGTGTCAAAAATTTGGTAGATTTCCCCGGGCATCAGGCGGCCGATTCCCGTGGGATTGATATAAATAATATCATTGGCTGATATCATCAGGTTTCCGTCTTTTTCCCGGATGATGTTACCAAGGGAGTTTACAATATTTTTTTTGATAAATCCGGTATGGCTCATTTCCCGGTAGGTGAATGAGGGGGTTATTGGCGGCAACGGTCCTGTTTTTACAGGTTCAGGTGGTGCCGCAGGTATTTTGGGAGCTAATTCTGATTTTAAGAAAATTCGGATTTTTTTTCCCGGATATATCCAGTGGGGATTTTTAATCTCCTTGTTCATCTCCCAGAGTCCTGGCCAGTCCCATTGGGAGCTGTAGAATTTTTGGGACAGATCCCAGAGGGTATCCCCCTTTTGTATTGTATAGTAAAAACCAGACTCCTGGGCAGGATCAGATTTGTCGGGCTCCTGGGCCCAGGTTGTGGGAAAAAAAATAAGCGTTAAAAATATAATTATACCTGTAATATTTGCTATCCATTTCATTTGATGCATGGTCTCCCCCTTGATCTGCATTGGTACGCTTTGAATATCTTGACTTTATTTAAACGCCTGTTCTATAAAAAGTCAAGAATTGTTACTCTAATACCTTAAAATTTGGATACAAAAAGATGAAACACATTGCTAATTTGCTTTTTGAGATGAGAATGTTAAAGGATATTGTTCGGTCTGGCTACTCTTTTTTGGGATCGGGGAGTGAAAGTATTGCAGAACATTGTTTTACCACAGCCTTTATTTGTTTTGTCATGTCCAAGCTTGATGGGGAGGCTGATGGGACTAAACTTATGGCAATGGCTCTATTGCATGATATTCCCGAAGCACGCACCGGTGATCTTAACTATGTCCAGAAAAAATATACCCAGGTAAATGAAGCCAAAGCTATTTCGCATTTGATAAAGCCCCTTCCTTTTGGTAATGATATCAAATCTCTTATTGAGGAGTTTAATCAGGGGGAAACCAGGGAGGCAAAACTTGCCGGTGATGCTGATCAGCTGTCTTTTGTTCTTGAATTGAAAAAACTTGAAGACACAGGGGCTACTTCCCCTGAAAAATGGCTGCCCCTTGTCATTGGAAGGATAAAAACCCAGGTGGGTCGGCAAATAGCCCAAAGCATAATGGAAACCCGATGGGATGAGTGGTGGACCAATGACTATTCAGAATAAACCCCCAGGGTAAATAGACCCAAGGAGACCATGGACAAAGATCTCATATCATTGCTTTTTGTTTGCAAAAAAAAAAGTGATGCCCAAATAGAGCTGTTTTCCAAGGCCAATGGCTTTGTGGCGCATTTTTGTGCCAATGGAAAAGAGGCTGTTCAAAAAGCCGGCACAACCCTTCCGGATATCATTTTAATTGATACCTTAAACCTTGACCAAAAAGGGTTATCCTCCCTGGAAAAATGGATAAAAACCTTTGATAAAGTTGACTTTAGGTTCAGGCCGGCCTTTTTTCTGGGGGTGGAACAATATCCTCCCTTTGAATCAAGGATGGCGCTCCATGGATATGGATTTGATGAATTTATTATCCGGCCTTTGTCAGCAGGGGAATTGTACACTAGATCAAGTGTTTATCTTGAAAGGAAAAATCTTGTGCAAAAACAGATAGTCCGGGAACAGACCCTGGAAAAATCATTTCTATACCTGGATAAGTTTAAGCAGGAATTGAAAGGTGTTAAAAAAGAACTGATCCTGGAAAAAACCAGCCTGAACAATGCATTAAAACAGATTCATCACATGACCCGTGAGCGCAGTCAGATGAAAAAATCGGCAACCCTTATGAAAGAACTCCTTGGCCGGAATGTGACGGGATTTGAGCGGCTTTTGTCAATTCTCATTACAACACGGATCGAAGCAAACAGGGGCCATGCCGACAGGGTTGCCCATATTGCCTGTTTTATTGCAAAACAATTTGATTTTGATGGAAAAAAGTTGGAGGATCTTCGAAAAGCTGCTATGCTCCATGAAACAGGGCTTCTTTTCATGCCGGGTCAGGCATTTGGAAAAGAGGAAAAAGATCTTACAAGTTATGAAAATAATATTTGGATTCAATATCCGGTAAAAGGGGCCGATCTTTTAAATGAATGCCAGGGATTTGAGGACTGCTCCAGGATGGTCCGGTTTTTAAATGAGAATTCCGATGGAACCGGTTACCCCGACGGATTGAAAAAAAGATATATCCCTTTGGCTTCCCGGATCCTTGCCGGAGCCGATGAGTTTGACAGGCTGAAAGACGGACCCGATGTTCACTCTCTGGAAGATTTACTGGCCGGGCTGGAGAGTTTATCCGGTTCCCGGCTTGATCCTGCCATTGTTGGATGGCTTGAAAAATATGCCGTGATCCACATGGGGGCTGACTCATACCGGGTAAGGGGGGTCGGGGTTGAACAGCTTGAACCTGGGATGAGGCTGGGAACTGCCTTGTTTACAGTCACCGGGACCAAACTTTTTTCTGTGGACACATTGTTGACCCGGGAATCAATTGAGAAGATTATACAATATCACAGGGAGTACCCTGTTGATGAAACTGTTTACATAAAGGCTTAGAAAATGGACATTGCTTCGATTATTGGTGTTGTCTCAGGAATGGGTTTTGTGTTGGGAACCATACTTTTGGGCGGGAGTATAATGATGTTTGTCAATATTCCGTCTATTCTCATTGTTATGGGGGGAACCGTTGCTGCCACCATGGTCGGCTATCCCTTGTCCGATTTTTTAGCTATGTTTAAAACCGGCATAAAAATCTTTATGTTTAAAATTGAAAAGCCTCAAGACATCATTGCAAATCTTGTTGAAATATCCAATAAGGCCAGGAAAGGAGGGTTGCTTTCAATAGAAGGGGATATCCAGACCACCCCGGACCCTTATCTTGCCCAGGCCCTTCAGATGACGGTGGATGGGGTTAAAACAGGGGACATTGCCGCCATTATGCAAAAAAAGATGTCCCTGACCAAAAAAGGACTGGACACGGGGGCGGATATTTTTTCAAGCATGGGGGCCTACGCACCCGCCTTTGGAATGATCGGAACATTGATCGGCCTGGTCCAGATGCTTGCCAACCTGGATGATCCTTCCTCCATCGGCCCTAAGATGGCTGTGGCCATGATCACCACTTTTTACGGGGCTGTTCTTGCCAATTTGTTTTTTATTCCCATGAGCGATAAACTTTTGGGAAGAAATGAAGAAGAGATCACCAACATGAATATTATTTTTGAAGGAATCCTCTCCATCAGGGAAGGGGAACATCCCAAACTCATGGAGGATAAACTCAAGGTTTATATGGCAGAAGGCAAGGAAGAAGAAAAGAAATAGAAGAAAAAAAATAATAGCTTAGAAAAAAAGAGAAGATAGTATGGTTGACAAGAACGGAGCAGAAGCAGAGATAAACCTGTCCCCTCCGCCCGAGGAGGGAAAAAAGAGGAATCAAGGTTCGCCCAAATGGATGGCTACCTTTGCCGATCTTGTAACCCTTTTGATGTGCTTTTTTGTTTTGCTCTTTGCCATGAGTACCACCCAGCAGGAGACATACAAGGAATTAGTACAGTCTTTGCGAAGTGCTCTCGGGTCCCAGGCCGTACCTGAATCCGGCACCAGGGAAGGGTTGACAATGCATGCGGTCCCTTCCGAAGAACCTTCTGAAAACCAGCAGATAGACGAGTTGGGCGGAATGATTGAAAAAGAGATGGACGATATTGTGTCCGAGATCAGGGAATTGGTATTGTTCAATAAGCTTGGGGGGGAGGTAAGCGTCACCAAGTCCGAAGACGGGGTTGTCATAACCATGTCGGATCTGCTCCTTTTTGCCCAAGGCGGAACCCTGCTGTCCGGAAAAGGTTTGGATATCCTTGAAAAACTGGCATCTGTCCTGTCCAAACTGGCCTACCAGGTCAAGATAAAGGGGCATACGGACAGCGAGCCCATATCTTCGGCCTTTTATCCCTCCAATTGGGAATTGTCCAGTGCCAGGGCATCTACCGTGGTACGGCTATTGGTACAAAACGGGGTCTCTCCAAAGTATATCTCAGCCGAAGGGTATGCCCAATACCATCCCGTGGCTACCAATGATACTGCCCGGGGCAGGGCCCGAAACCGGCGGGTAGAAATTGTCTATGAACGGGACAGCATCGCCCGGCAGTTTGCCGATATGAAGAACTGATCAAAACTATTTGCTAAATGGCGTTTTGGGTTCTGGCATCTTCCAGGGCAATTTCAAGCTCGGCCACCCCGATTTCAGGCATTCCCAGGATATCCGCCTCCCTTGAGCTGACAATCCCTGCAAGATCGGTTTTAGAACCATTGTTTTCAATTTTTATGCACACCGCATCTACAAGCCTGACAATAAGCAGCAGCATATTGGAATGATCATATTCGTCGGTGTGGTGGTCCCGGGCAATAGTCCGGTATTGCAGGGGCAGATGCCATTTGGTGAGAAGGTTATATCCCATTGCCGAGTGGAGGTTGCTAAGTATTTTGTCAATGAGTTGCGGCGGGGGTTTAAATGTGGCTGTTTTGGATTTAAAAATTTTTTCGATGGCCGTTAAAAGATATAATTTGCCTATGTCATGGAGAAGGCCTGCAATGAATGCCCTGGAGATTAATTCTTCCACGGACAGATATTTGACCGTCCACAAAGATCCAATGGCGCAGGAAACGGAATGGTTCCACAACCGGATCTGGTATGGGCGTATCAAGGGGTGGGATGACCTGAAATTTTCCTGGTGCAGCACCTTCATGACAATATTGACCATTTCATCCTGTCCCAGTCGTATCACTGCATCATTAATGGTATTCACATTGCCCAATCCCCTGTAGAAAGGAGAGTTTGCAGTTTTGAGCACCTGGCTGGTCAGGGTGGGGTCCATGCGGATCAACCGGGCCAATACTTTAAAATCCGGGTCCTCACTTGTGGCCTCTTTTTGTATATTCATCGCCTTTGGGCTGAGGACAGGCAAGGATTCCTCTTTTTTGATTTGCTGTTTTATTATTTCAATAATGCTGGCTTGCTGTGCCATCTTAGGAGACTCCTAGCAATCTGTTGATTTCATGGATGGGGCGGGGGGCTATCAGTCGGGGGATGCATCTGAAGGTTTCTTCCAGGGTTGTGACGCCTGAAGAAACCTTGGACAGGGCATCTTCCATCAATGTAACAAGGCCTGTGGTTTCCATACTGATTTTTCTTAAGTCATAGCTGGATCTGCAATCCAAAATAGCTTCTTTTACAAATTCATTCAAAACCAGCAACTCAAATACAGCAATCCTGCCCCTGTATCCGGTGTGGTTGCATACAGGGCATCCTTTTCCCTTTAATAATGTGTATTTTTTCATATCATCGGAGCCATATCCCAAAAGTTTCAGGTCAGATGAAGAGGGGGTATAGGGTCCCTGGCAATGGGTGCAGATCTTTCTTAACAGTCGCTGGGCCAGGATACAGACCACAGTGGAAGAAATCAAAAATGCCTCAATCTCCATGTTCATCAAGCGTATTAATCCGCTGATACTGTCTTCGGTGTGAAAGGAGGTTAGAACCTTATGGCCCGTAAGGGCAGCATGGACAGCAACTTTAGCCGAATAATTGTCCCTGATTTCCCCGATAACGATGACATCCGGGTCCTGGCGAACAATATGGCGCAGGGTTTCCTCATAGGTCAGATTGATGTTGGGATCAATGGAACACTGGCAAATCCCTTCCACCACATATTCCACCGGGTCTTCGGCCGTAATAATACTGGTCTGGGGATTGCTGATTTCCGACACACAGGAATAAAGGGTGGTTGTCTTTCCAGATCCTGTCGGTCCTGTGATAATCATCACCCCGCTGGGAACATTTAAAACATCTTTTTTAAATCGATCCAGCATTTTGGGCTGCATGCCTATTTGGTCAAATTTTATGATCTGGTCAATGCGGTTTAAAATTCGGAGAACAATCTTTTCACCAAATATGGTCACAAAAACAGAGGTTCTTAAATCAAAGGAATTGCCCTTGTGCTCAAATGTCATCCTGCCGTCCTGGTGCCGCCTTTTTTCAGCAATATTGGCTCTGCACAAAACTTTGATACGGGCTGCCACCATGGTGGCGGCATTGGCAGGAAACATTTTATAGGGTATGAGAATTCCGTCTATCCGATACCTCACCTGGAGTCGTTCCTCAAAGGGTTCAATATGGATATCCGAGGCTCCCTGGTCGATGGCATTACCGATGATGGAGTCCACAATACCAATGGCTGTATTTTCATCTACAGCCGCTCTGGGGTTGATTATGCCTGACCCTATTTTTTCAAGTTTTTTTTCAATCATATAGGGTGCGGCAATACCAATGGTAAAATTTTTGCCGAACAGTTTTTCTGCTCCCCGGATATCGGTTTTACTGAAGGGATCGGCAAAGGCAATCAATGTCTTGCCCTTTACCTTTCTTACGGGCAGGAAATGGTTGGACATGCACCATTTGACGGGGATGTTTTCAAAGGCGCTTGAATCCACATCTTCAATGGACAGATCGATGAACCGAAAACCAAGTTGAACAGAAAGGGCATCAATGAAATTATTCTCGCTCATATACTGTTTTTCAACAATGATTTGTCCGATCCGTTTTTCAGGCTGGTTTTTTTGAATATCCAGGGCGGCATTGAGCTTTTCCTGGCTTAGGTATCCGCACTCCACCAGAAGATCACCGATTCGCAGGGAAATAAGATTGGCCCGCAACACCTCTTTTACCTGCTTCTCATCAATATATTTCAGATCCTTTAAGGTCTCGATCAGGGTTTTTTCGGGCCCAAGTTTTGACTGTACACGCTTTGCGTATAGGGCATTTTTCTTTGTGAGCAGACCTTCTTTCAGCAGTAAAGAGACAATTTCACCCAATTCAGAATTCATGTGTTCCTTTAGTCCCTAAATTATAGATATTCGCTTTGGTGCCGCCATTTTCATTGGCGGCATTTTGATTCCACGAGTTTCGATCCTAAATTATCAATAGTGTCTGTCAAAAGTCAACTGAAGAATGATTTCTATTTGAATATTGGGGCAGGCTTTTGGGGGATTTGAATCCGTGGGATCCGGTGTGTCGGGTAGAATTTGGCAAAGCCGGATTATTTCAGGGATATATCCAGCTTTTGGGATTCAAGGGCAACAATTTGTTTAAGATTTTTATGGGGGATATTTTTTTTCATGCCCGGACATGCACCAGCCATTGCATTCCAGTTTTCAGGGTTTTTTATGATGGTTTTAATATAGGGCCATGCTTTGCACATATAAGGCTTGACAGGATGAATAGTGCATTGTTTTTCTTTATCAAAAAAAATACAACTCCCGCTGGCTCCAAGGGTTAAGACAGGTTTTGATCCGGCATAATCACAATAACTTGCAACAAATGTTTTTGGGTCGGCTTTGATAAAAGAGGCGATTTCAATGATATCATTGTCTGTTAGATAGGTACCGCCAAATCCATTGCAGCAGTCCCCGCAGAGTTGGCATTCAAATATATCTTCTGCTGTCTTGTATCTAGAATCCATATCGTTTTTCCATTGCTTTTTGCAGTGTTAAGGGGTCGACATATTGCAAATCTCCGCCCATGGGAACCCCCGAGGCAATCCGTGTGATGATAAGACCTCTTGATTTAAGCCGGTCCAGGATATAGGCTGCGGTCGCCTCTCCTTCCACATCTGATTTTGTTGCCAGGATGATTTCCGTTACTTTTTTAGGGTCGGCCCTGTTGAATAATTCAGCCAGCCGGATATCATCGGGGCCAATACCGTCAATGGGAGAAAGGGCGCCTCCCAGGATATGATACCTGCCTGAAAAAATATTGGCCTTTTCAATGGCTGCCATATCCTTTGGGTTTTCAACCACACAAATCAAAGAGGGATCCCGGGCAGGATCAGTGCATATCCTGCATTTTGGCTTGTCGCTTAGGGCAAAACAGGAGGAACAAAGCCTGACACTACTCTTGAGCTCAATAATATCTCCCGCGAGTGCGGCAGCCTCATGATCAGGGGCATGCAGGATATGAAGCGCAAGCCTTTCTGCTGTTTTTTTTCCAATGCCGGGGAGGGTGGACAGGGAATTAATCAGCTTTAAAATCGCTTCAGGATAATGATTCACTTTAGTTTACAGGCCTGGAATGTTGAGTCCACCGGTGAGTTTGCCCATTTCAGAGGAAACCATTTCCTGGGCTTTATTTAAGGCATCATTGACGGCTGCCATGACAAGGTCCTGAAGCATCTCAACATCTTCCGGGTCAACCACTTCCTTTTCAAGTACAATGGATTCTATCTTTTGACCCCCATTTGCAATTACCTTTACCATTCCGCCGCCGGCAGAGGCTTCAACTGTTTTTGTTGCCAGTTCTTCCTGTGTTTTCAGCATTTTTTTCTGAAGTTTCTGGGCTTGTTTCATCATATTTTTCATGTTTGCAAACTCCTGTTTATTTATTTTTAATATAATTATTATTAATTGATGATCTGGCCGTCAAAGATGCGTTGGGCATCAAGAACCAGGGGGTGATTGCGTGCGACCATTCTCTGGTTGCTCTTTTGTTTATCGGGTTTCCCAAGGGGTTCGTTCTCGGACATAATAGTGATTTCCAGTCTTTTTCCCAAAAAGTTTTTACAAAGGGAGTGCAATTCTTCTTTTTTTGTTTTGAGTCTGGATTTGTCAAAGGCCGAACACTTATATAATTTAACCAGGACAGTTTCCGGGTTTGACTCATCTGTCTGCCCCTTTGAAAGCAGGGCAAATATAAAGGGCAGTTTTTTTTCAATTTTTTTTAAAAAATTGGGCCAGGTTTTTGGGATTACCTCTTCAGCTACCGCTTCCATGGGAGCATAGGGAGTCTGGTTTTCTTCCATTTGCAAAGGGGGGGCTGGCTGTAAATTATGAACCGGTTCCTCCCTTGGTCTGCCAGAGGTGTCTGATACAGGAGCCTGTTTTGCAGAGGGCTGCACCAAGGGCGCGGAGGGGGTAATATCAGGATTAACCCGTCCGGGAACTGCCAACGTCTGCGCTTTGAGTTTTGAATCTATCTGGCTGGCCAAAAGATCCAGCTTGTCAATAACCTGGTCCAGTTGTGCACCCGGGTTGATCTGAATCAGTTTGAGCAGAACCATTTCCACAGCTGTTTTTGTATGGGAAGAAAATTTCACCAGGGATTCTTCATTTAAGAGCAGTTGCAAAAGCATCCCCAGATAGTCAGGGGGCAGCTCATTCACAGTATGGGCCAGCCTCTTTTTTTCAATATCTGTCAGATTAATAGCCGGGTTGTCCCGGCCGCAAAGTTTTATGACATTTAAATTTCGAAAATGAAGTATTATATCCGAGAAGAATTTTTTCAAATCAAGGCCGGAATCATTGACAATTTCAACTAGGTTGATAAGTTTTGCCCCATCTTTTTGAAACACGGCAGATGAGATGTCATGCATGAGTTTCCTGTCCATTACACCAAGGTTTTCCACCACCCTGACATGATCAATCTCTTTGTCCGGGCAGGCAGACAAGATTCTGTCAAGAAGGCTTAATGAATCTCTGATAGATCCGTCCGCCTCCAGGGATATCAGGTCAAGGCTTTCCCTTTCAATTGCAAAACCTTCTTTTTTGCAGAGCATTTCAAGGTGATCTGAAATTTCTTCAAGAAGAATTCTGCCAAGGTCGTGGCGCTGGCACCGGGATAAAATGGTTGCGGGTATTTTATGCACTTCAGTTGTGGCAAATATGAACATCACGTGTTCAGGGGGTTCTTCCAGGGTTTTCAGCAGCGCGTTAAAGGCAGCCGTGGACAGCATATGCACTTCATCAATAATATAGATCTTGTGGAGGGCTGTTGCCGGCATATAGGTGACATTTTCCCGGAGATCCCTGATCTGGTCAACGCTGTTATTGGATGCGCCGTCAATTTCAAACACATCGGAACAATGTCCTTCAATGATGTCCTTGCAGGTTTTACAGGCGTTGCAGGGGGTTGGAGAAGGGCCCTTCTGACAGTTCATGGCCTTGGCCAGGATTCTGGCAACCGTGGTCTTGCCTGTGCCTCTGGGGCCGGTAAATAAAATGGCATGGGCAACACGATCCGCCGTGATTGCATTTGCAAGGGTGCGGGTTACGTGGGATTGACCAACAACTTCATCAAATGTTTGGGGCCGATATTTTAATGCTAATACTTGATATGACATGGATGTCCGCTAATTGCTGTGTGGCGGAGAAGGAGGGATTCGAACCCTCGGTACCCGGTTAGGATACACACGCTTTCCAGGCGTGCACCTTCAGCCACTCGGTCACCTCTCCGCAGTCAATTAATTCAACGCAAAATAGACTCTTTTTGCCTTTGTGTCAAGGTTTAAACATGGCCGAATATTCATTTGTTGGATTATTTTTAGTGTTATAGATATACAGGGGCGGTCTGACAATGCCGCGTCCGTGCCCCTCTTTAAGGCCTGAAACCAGTATCAGCTTGGCCGAATTTTTTTTTTTAGTGTGGATAAACTTAATCCAGTCCAGTCGAAAATTAAGGGGTTGCAGACCTATAATAATATCTGTCAGCCGATCCGCAGGAAATATAAACAGGATCTGTCCTTGGGGTTTCAAAAGTCTGTGGGCACTTGAAAAAAATTGTGACAGTTCCAGCTTAATTTCATGTCTCGCAATTGCTTTCTGGATATCCGGGTTCAGCCGGCCTGTGCCCTTTTTTTTATAAGGGGGGTTGGAAATGATGATATCAGCCAATCCATGGGTGTCGTGGGGTGTGGTGGCCCGGATATCTTTGTTCAGAATTTGAATCCGATCCGACATCTGGTTTTCAAGGATGTTTTTTTTTGCAAATCCGGCCAGTTCTGATTGAATTTCAACGCCTGTGATCTGGGCATCCTTGAATTTATACCCGAGAATCAGAGGGATAATGCCGCATCCGCATCCAATATCAATAATTTTACAATCTTTAAAGGGGGTGGCCTGGGCGGCAAGAATAACAGGGTCCATGGAGTAACGATACCCGGCTTCCGGTTGATAAATTTTTATCTGGTTTTCAAAAAAAGAGTCAGCTGTGGATTTTTCCAATTTTAAACCGAATCTGCTTGATGAGATTCTTGTCCATTTGTTTGTTAATATTTGAAATGATTTCTTTTTCGAGAAATTTAAGCTGGTGAATCCAGGCGGAGCTTGAGACATTGACAGTAAGATGGCCATCTTTAAAGGCGTCTGGTTTGGCATTCATGGCAATGGCTTGGCCCACTGCTGAATCCCAGATATCCCATATCCGGGTCATGTCAGTGTCCCTGGCAGGTCTGTACTTGCCGAGGGCTGAATTTAAAATGTCGCTGATATGAATTAGTTTGCTGTTTTTTTTTCTTGTCATTTCGTTTTTTTTGTCCAAGCATCTACTTGCCGGGTTGATTGTGTCTTTACTATAATTTATACCTGCATATCATATTCTATCCTTGGAATATACCAAAAATTTAATAGGAGGTTGCTTGTATAAACTTGGATGCAGGCATTGCTATGATCAAATAAATATTGCCTTTTGGGCTTGATAATTATAAATATGGTCATATTTTTTCTTTAAAATTGTTCAATCTAATGGGCAAATTATGGCGGTAAATTATGAGAAAGTTTATCAATAATCATTTTCGATAATCATTTACAGGGATTTATTTATGAATTGGGATTGGGAAAAGCTGAGGGATAACCAGCAAAAGTATGAGAAAAAACAGGGCGGAGGTGGGCCGGGCATGCCCAGGCCGCCCCAGATGGATGAACTTCTGAATAAATTTAAAGGGTTTCAATTTCCCGGCGTTTTTTTGGTTGGTTTCATCCTTTTGGCTTTATATTTGGGATCTTCTACTTTTTTTACGGTGGATCGAAATGAGGTGGGGGTTATCCAGAGGTTTGGTAAATATAACAGAATATCCCAGCCTGGATTGAATTTTAAGCTTCCCTCGGGTATCGAGAAAGTGACCAAGGTGAATGTTAAAACTCCGGAAACAGAAGAGTTTGGCTTTAACACTTACAGCAGCAGCGATAAATACAGGACTTCTTCAGCTGGTTCGAGGCAGGAATCTTCACTGATGCTGACAGGGGATTTGAATGTTGCTGTGATCCCCTGGATCGTCCAGTATAGAAGGTCAGATCCCCGGGCTTTTCTTTTTAATGTAAAGAATGTCAAAACCCTGCTCCGTAACATGTCAGAGGCAACCATGAGAACCGTTGTCGGGGACAGGAGTATTAATGAAGTGATCTCCGGTCGTGAGGAAATTGCTTTGGCTGCCAAGGAGATGCTTCAAGGTGAGATGGACCAGTCCCGGGCAGGTATCAGTATTGTTACAATAGAAATGAAAAAAACAAATGTTCCGGAACCTGTTCAGGCATCATTCAATGAGGTAAACCAGGCCATTCAGGAAAAGGAACAGACCGTATACAAGGCCAGGGAGGAATATAACAAGGCGGTTCCCCTTGCAAGGGGTGAGGCAAAGCGCTTGATTCTGGACGCAGAAGGGTATGCCATTGATCGTGTCAATCGTGCCCAGGGTGATGCAACCAAGTTTAAAGCAATTTATCAAGCCTACTCCCAGGCAAAGGATGTGACCAAAAAACGGATGTATCTTGAAGCCATGCTGGAGGTTATCCCAAAGCTTGGTTCCAAATATATTATTGACTCTGACCAGAAAAATTTATTGCCGCTTTTAAATATGGGGGGCAATGGATCTCCGTTGATATCTTTGGACAAATCCCTTCAAAAAGGTAAGTAATTATGAATAATAATATAAAAATACTGATTCTAACGATTGTCTCGGTTGGACTTGTGCTGGCTTTCAGTTCTGCCTATGTGGTGAATGAAACCGAGCAGGTGGTGATTACCCAGTTTGGCCGGATTGTGGGGGCGCCTGTCAAAGAGCCTGGTTTGAAATTTAAGCTGCCATTTATCCAAACTGCCAATTATTTCCCCAAAAATCTTCTGGAATGGGACGGTGCTCCGGGCCAGGTGCCCACAAAGGATAAAACCTATATCTGGGTGGATACCTTTGCCCGCTGGAGGATCGCTGATCCCATTCTTTATTTTCAGACGGTAAAGGATGAATTCTCTGCCTTGAAACGTCTGGATGATATTATAGATCCTGCCATGAGGAATTTGGTCACCTCTTATTCTTTGGTGGAAACGGTTCGGAATACCGACCGGCCCATGGATACCTTTGATGTTGCAAATTATGATGAAAATAAAAACAGACAAGTCCGGTATAAGGTTGAGCTTGGGCGTGATGAAATAACCCGCAGAATGGTTGAGCAGTCCCGGAAGAAGCTGGATGAATTCGGTATGGAGCTGGTGGATATGAAAATAAAACGGCTTAATTATATAGACAGTGTCCGACGTTCTGTATACGACCGGATGATTGCCGAGAGAAATCAGATCGCTGAAAAATTCCGTGCAGAAGGAAAGGGAGAGGCCAGTAACATAAGGGGTGAAAAGGAAAAAGAACTCCAGAAAATAAAATCAGAGGCATATCGTACTGCCCAGGAAACCAAGGGTAAGGCCGATGCCAAAGCCACCCGGATATATGCAGATGCATATGGTGCTGATCCTGATTTTTATGCGTTCCAGAAAACACTGGAATTGTATAAAAAGAGTCTTTCAAAGGATAGCACTTTGATTCTTTCAACGGATTCGGATTTGATGAAGTATATGAAGGGGCTTGGTAACTAGGCTGTGGTCGGCAGTCTGCCGTTGATGGAAATTTAAATGGGAGTGAGTATTGAGTTGGTAAATGACAACTCAATACTCCCCCAAAAAGTACATGTCTAACGGTTATTTTTTCTTTCTCTGATGTCTGGTTTTGGCAAGGAGTTTTCTGTGTTTATGCTTCCGCATTTTTTTTCTTCTCTTCTTAATAACACTACCCAAAAAAATCACCTCCTTTAAGATCATTTTATATATTGCTTATATTAGCTAAACTGCTACTATAGCATAGCGTTCCCGTAAATG
>PIVS01001247.1 GCA_003353855.1 Desulfobacteraceae bacterium | reverse complement strand
GGGGTATGATTTATTTTCTATTGGCGGGGTATTGCGGCGGGGTGATGCCCAATTGAACCGTGACAGTATTTTGTCAATGATTCTGGGGTAAGCCGTTACAGTATTTGCATCTTAACAAACAGTATAATTTCCTCGGCCGGGCGTTTGGATTCGACGGATTGCCCTAGGTCCACTATAATCTGTGATTCTGCCACCGGCGGATCCCTGAGCAAAAACAGATACCTGCCAGGCAGGGCAAAGCACCCCTCTGTCTGCTATGAACACATGGGTAACGATTGAATCTTTTCCGGGGGGTGAATACGCCTGAATGGATGGAGAGCACATGGGCGGATATTGTCGAAGACTCTACTATGCTGTCTGTCTCAATTTCCAGGGAATAAAATTGAGTAACCCCTGAAATTTTTCGACCTGTGCGGGTAGATTTTTGAAAATATAAGAGCCGATAGTAATAATATTGTCAGCTAAACATAAAAATTGTAGACAACTGCTTTCCTTTTTGAGATGTAAAGCTATACAGA
>PIVS01000733.1 GCA_003353855.1 Desulfobacteraceae bacterium | reverse complement strand
CATTGATCTGGCGCAGCATGGTGACCCGCCTTTCCCCAACCTTCATGAGTTCGAACATGGTGCAGTCCCAGCCGGTGGCTGCTTTTAGAAGATCCTCAAGATCCCTATAGGTGAAAAGGTTGCCCACGCCCCAGATGAACATGCACAGGCTCAGGGTATCCAGAAGGCTGTAATAGTATTGGGAATAAACCGTCATTCTTACCTTGTTCAGGTCTGCACAGGAGGGGTCTCCTCCCCCCAGGATGCCAAGTCCCTTGGAGATGTCTGCTTCGCTTGACAATAGCCAGTCATGCTCGTTGGACATGTGATCCGCACCAATGGGGGATACCGCATACATGAGTGCAAGGCTGGGCTTTACCTGGGCCATGTGAACGGCAGGGACCTTGTTTTTTACATGGATGGCAAAGGGGGCTGTCTTTTTCCCCAGTTTTTCAACGGCAGTTGTTAGACCGTCGGCAAGGATGTTACCAATTCCGTTTCGGTTAACAATCTGCTCTATGAGCCAGAACAATCCTTCGGGATCATTGAACCCAACCTCTTTGCCGTCGCAGTCCTCCTTGGTGAGAATCCCTTTTTCCAGGCATTCAAACAGATAGGATGCCACTCCGCCCATGGTGATGGTGTCAAGCCCGTAATTGTTGCACAGCTCATTGGCCTTGGCCACGGCAATAGGGTTTGTGATATCAAGGTTTGACCCCAGAAGTCCCAGGGTTTCAAACTCAGGGCCGCCCAGGCGGTCGGTCACCTTCCAGGGAGAATTAGCCCTTACCTTTTTCCGGCACCCGACAATACAGCCGAAGCAGGTGGTGCTGCCGGCAGCCAATTGTTTTTCATAGGTGGCGCCATGGAGGTTATTATAGTCTTTGTGCCAGCTTCTGGAAAAGTTGTGGGTGGCAAGATTTCCCCCTTCTGCCTGGGGGCCGACCACCCCCGGGGTGCCATATTTTTTCAGGATTTCGGGAAATCCTGATCCGGAAAGCCGTTGGCTGCCCAGTTTGGCAAGGGCTTTTATTCCGGGAAGATCTTCAAATTCAACCGTGCCGCTTCCCTTCACAACAAGGGCCCTTAAGTTTTTGCTCCCAAACACCGCCCCCATGCCGCCCCGGCCGGCTGCATCGTTGAAATCCCCCATGAGGCAGGAAAATTTCACCAATTTTTCACCGGCGGGTCCGCATTGAAGGATGCTGATATTCTTGGCCCCATGTTCCTGGGTCAGACCATCGTGGGCCTCAAGAATTGTTTTGCCCCATAGGTGGCTGGCATCCCTGATCTCGATGGTGTCATTGTCCACCAGGAGGTAGGAGGGGGTTTTGGCCTTTCCCGTGATGACAATCCCGTCATAGCCTAGTCGTTTGATCATGGGTCCGATGCTGCCCCCCAGCTGGGTGTCGCCTGCTCCCCCTGTTTCCGGGGAAATGGCGGTGATGCAGCAGCGGCTGACACCACTTACGGCAGCACCCGTGGCCACCCCTGTTCCAATGGTGATGATATTATTTTCATCAAAGGCGTCGATTCCCCCCGGGGCCGTCGGCAACTCTTTTAAAAGAAAATAGGCGCCCATGGCACTGCCGCCCATGTAGGTCCTGTAAAATTCCTCGGGCATCTCCATTGTTTCAATGGAATTGTCGGTGAGATTAACCCTTAACAATTTTCCTGTAAATCCTTTGGCCATAATATCCTCCAAATAGAAACCCGTTAGAGGGCTTCCTTGTAAAGGGTCATTAGATCTTCCCTGGTGCATTTTCTGGGGTTTGTCCCATGGCATCCGTCAAGGAAGGCTTTTTCCGTAAGCTCTTCAAGGTGGGCTTCGGCCACGCCAACCTGGGATAGCTTTTCCGGGACACCGATTTTTTTATTCAGATCTGCAACCGCGTCTATGGCTTTGTCTGCAGCTTCTTCATCGGACATTCCAAAGGTGTTGATCCCAAAACAGGCCGCCACCCTGGCATATTCTTTGAGGCAGGTTTCTTTGTTGAACTTCATCACGGGAACAATGCAGATGGCATTTGCCAACCCATGGGGAACATGGCAGACCGCGGACAGGGAGTGGGACAAAGAATGGGCAGCCCCCAGGTCTTTCTGAAAGGCCACGGCGCCCATCATGGCTGCCAGCAGCATATATCCCCGGGCTTC
>PIVS01000732.1 GCA_003353855.1 Desulfobacteraceae bacterium | reverse complement strand
GATTGGTTGGAAGCCACATTAAAAAACCACCCGGATATTGACATCCTTATAATGGACCCCAAAAGCCGGTTTTATGGCCTGGAAGAAAATAGCAACGACCATGCCACGGAATGGATACGATGCCTTGAATACTTGAGCAAGCGTTACGTGCCTAATATCCTATTTGCCACCCATACAAGCCAGGACGGCGGGGACACGGTAAGCCAGAAAATGAACCGGGGCGCGTCCGCCATTGTGGACGGTTGCCGATGGCAGGCTGGTCTTGCCCAAATAGATGCAAACACGGCGGATGAATATCAGATAGATAACCCACGGGATTACATTATTTTTGACGTGCCAAAGTCTAACTATTCAGCCCGGCAGGCCAGCCCCATATTTTTTAAGAGGACCAAAACCGGGGCGCTTAAATATGTCAAATTGGAAAGGCCCCAACAAACGGACATGATTAAACATTTTCTGGAAGGTCTGAAAAATGACCCCGGCCAATATACCGCCAGGGACTTAAAAAAAGAGGCGGCGGGCAAACCCATGTTTGACTACATGAAAACCGAATTTCCAACCTTTAGACGGAAAGATGACTTTGGACATTTAATAAATACTTGCCTGGGAGTGAGTGCCATTAAGGTGGTGGAAATCGGGTCCGGGTCCGGTCAAAAAAAGGTGTTTGAGGTGGTGGAAAAATGATCCATTTCCTTGCGGATTCTTTGCGGATTTTTCCTTGCGGATCTATGCGGATTTTTAAAAAATCCACAAGGCAAGTGCTTGGAATCATTGGTGATTATATGCAAATCCTTTGCGGATTTTACCCCTTGCGGATTCCGATAAAATCCGCATATAACATATTGATTTTATTGATGATCCTTTGCGGAGCTTGCGGATTCCCCCTAAAGGGGGAACAAGTGGCGGGCTTTAAGGCCCCGCCGTATGTTCCTAAGATTAAGAGATTTTAACAACAAAAAAAAGAGAGGTTTTAAACATGGCAAAAAATGATTCTCCATTGGAAGAAAAAGAACAGGAAGCAATTTTTAAATGGATCAGGTCAAACCAGATCCGTGAACCAAAATTACAATTGGCATATGGCACATTGAATGGGGTCCGCCTTGTCCCCAAGTTGAGAGGCAAAGTTAAAAAGCAGGGCAACCGGGCAGGCGTGCCGGATATTGTCTTGCCTGCAAAAAGTTTTGATGGTGAATACCCTGGTTTGTATATCGAATTAAAAAGAGTCAAGGGCGGAAAAGTATCTAAAGAACAAAAGACTTACTTGGAAATGTTAAGGGAGCAGGGATTTAGGGCGGTGGTTTGTAAAGGCCACCAGGCGGCAATAGAATTGATTGATACTTATTTAGGCGGAAATCTGCCCGTTTTTTAGGTTTTATGATTTACCCGATGGTAAACAAAGGAGGAAATTAAAGTGGATAAAATAGAGTTTTGTAAATATGTAAAGTTTCTTGCCATGGTTAATTATGGCGTTGTTTTGCGTGAACAGATCAAAGACGGGCAACCTTGTGGGCATCCTGGTTGCCTGGCCCATGTATCCCACCCGTGTGAAGGTTGCGGACGTATTGCAGGCAAGGGGGTGGCAAATGTTTAATCTTTCTAAAAGATCCAAGGCCCATATGGCAGGCATTGACCCACGGCTTATAGAGATTGCGGCCTTGGCTATTACCTTGACAGTTATTGACTTTGGCATACCTATGAACGGGGGGCTAAGGAACGCCACAACCCAGGAGATTCTTTTTATTGCCGGAAAGTCAAAGTGTGACGGGATAGAGAGAAGGAGCAACCACCAGACAGGCAAGGCGCTTGACTTCTTTGCCTATGTCAATGGGAAAGGATCATGGGACAGGTTACACCTGGCAATGGTAGCGGCGGCAATGTATCAGGCGGCTATTATCCTGGGGTATAAGATCCAATGGGGTGGGCTATGGAAATTCAAAGACTTTCCACATATAGAACTCATTGAATAATTTTTTTCAATATGTTGTTGATTCATACACACTTTAGCAATATAACAACGGCATGATTCAAGTTTCCCAAATAGTTAACCCGATTGAAAGTGAGCGTGTGACCCGCCTGGAATTGTCCGGGCGGGTCCTTCCCATGACCTTTTGTTTGGGTCAGGCGAACCCCGATCC
>PIVS01001246.1 GCA_003353855.1 Desulfobacteraceae bacterium | reverse complement strand
TGGAATCTATTTCATACTTCTATTAACAAAAAGCGTCTTCCGGTACCTTACAGAGAGATGGATGTCGGGGAGGCGAGTGAGCTTTTCAAGCGTACTCGCTCGACTCCCCGACTCCACTCTCGGAGGGGAAAAAAATTCGCATTTCAGATGATGAGATATCCTCACATAAGGGTGAAGCTCCTCTGTTTCTAGAACCATCTGGTTTTCCAGTGGTATAATCTTTGAACAGTCTGCAACAAAGCAGCTGCAAAACAGGAGGAACTCCACTATGAAAAAAAGAAGCATTTATCAGAATCGAAGGCAAGAACTATATGCAATTTTTGAAAATGCAGGCAATAATTCAAAAATAATGTGCATACCAATACAAAGCACTATTCCTGTTTACTTGAATGTATCCAGTATCTTGAAAAAGAAATTGCCCTTGTTCTCAGCCAGACACAGGGTGCATTTTTAACCAGCATTCACGGCATTGGTATTGTCCTGGCCCCAGGTATCTGTTCTGAAATTGGCGATCCATTT
>PIVS01000731.1 GCA_003353855.1 Desulfobacteraceae bacterium | reverse complement strand
ATATATTCCCAGAGTTTCCATCCGGGGCCGTCATCCTGTGGGCCCTGGGGGATTGTCATCAAATGTTCGGGATTTTGGCGTTTTAATTTGTTGATATAGGCCTGTTTTTCCTGTTCCATTTTTTCATAGGTAACGGTGCTGCGGTTAAAGACATCCTTGTTTATGGTGGCTGCAATTTGGTCCACCTTGTCGATGAGATCATCACTGACCTTTGATTGTTCGAAAAAAGCCATGAAGCGTTTGTTTTTGATGTCATAGACCTGGGTGTCAATGCTGAAGGAGCCGGCAAGCTTTGTGATGCTGCCGGCCAGGACATAATCGCTGTCTGTCTGGGTGGCGATTTTCCCGATCAATTGGTTGCCGGTAATCCCCTCCATTTTTGACAGCTGGGCCTGGGTCTCGGCTTTGGGTACGACCACCACATTGTTTTGCCAGGAGAGACGGGAATAAAGCATATATATGATGCCGTTTTGAATATGGGTGAGATCTTCCGCTGCATTTATGGTAAAGGGAAGCACGGCAAGCGTCTTTATCTCTTTGGCCCGGGCCGTGGGAATCAAAGTGACAAAAGAAAGCACCAGGACAAGTGATGCCAGGAAAAACTGTTGAAGTATCATTGTAATTTTCACAATAGGTTTCCTTAGGGTTTGTATTTAATCAATTAGGACTAGGCCAATTAGGATTTAGACAACTTGGATTTTATAAGGGGGGTGACAATTTTCGGGTCTGCCTTGCCCCGGGTCTTTTTCATGGCCTGTCCCATGAAAAAACTGAATAATTTGGTTTTTCCTCCACGATAGGCATCGGCTTCTTTTGGATTGCCAAGAATAATCCCATCCACAATTTTTTCAAGTTCAGAAAGATCGGACACCTGTTCCAGCCCTTTCTCCCTAACAATAACAGCCGGATCCTTTCCAGATACAGCCATCTCCTCAAATACGGTTTTGGCTAGATTGGCATTGATGCTCCCCTTTTCAATAAGTTTCAAAAGATTTGAAAATGAGGGGGCTGTGACCGGGGAGGTTGAGATATCAATCCCCTTGGCATTCAGCATGCCCAACAGGGTGGTCATGGTCCAGTTGGCAGCCTGTTTGATGTCGGTTAATCCCTTTATGGTTTCTTCAAAATAGTTGGCAAGCTCTATGGTGGCGGTTAAAACCTCTGCATCATAGACAGATAATTGAAACTGCTCAATGAACCTGGCCTGTTTTTGATCAGGCAGTTCAGGCATCCCCTTTGCCACGGATTGAATCCATTGATCATCCACGATCAAAGGAACCAGATCAGGGTCTGGAAAATATCTGTAATCATGGGCCTCTTCCTTGCCCCGCATGGATGTGGTTTTGTTCTTATTGGGGTCCCAGAGACGGGTTTCCTGGACAACGGTTTTTCCTTCTTCCAGAACATAGGTCTGGCGCTGGATTTCATAATTGATGGCTTTTTCAACATTTTTAAAGGAGTTGAGATTTTTCAGTTCTGCCCTGGTACCGAATTGTTCCCGGCCCACGGGGCGAAGGGAAATATTGGCATCGCACCGGAAGCTGCCCTCTTCCATATTGCCGTCACATACATCAATGTATTTTAAAATGGTATGGAGTTTTCTCAAGTAGGCCCCGGCTTCCCTGGCCGTGCGGATATCAGGCTCGCTGACTATTTCAATGAGGGGCACGCCGGTGCGGTTCAAATCCACCATGCTCCTGGCCCGGACCGGGTCGTGGACCAGTTTGCCTGCATCCTCTTCCATGTGAATCCGGGTGATCCCAATTCTTTTTTGGCCTCTTTCCTCTGTCTCAATTTCAAGGTGGCCGTGTTCGGCAATGGGGAATGCATACTGGGTTATCTGGTATCCCTTGGGCAGGTCCGGGTAAAAATAATTTTTCCGGTCAAACCGGCTTTCCCTGGCAATGGCGCAATCGGTGGCAAGGCCAGCCTTAATGGCAAAGGTGACGGCCTGGGAGTTGAGTACGGGCAGCACCCCGGGCATACCGGTGCATACCGGACAGGTGTTGGCATTGGGGGATTTTCCAAATTGGGTGGTGCAGCCGCAGAAAATTTTTGTCTTTGTTTTTAATTGGGCATGGACTTCAAGGCCAATGACAGGTTCAAACGCCATAAATATGTATATTCCTTTGGTATTGTA
>PIVS01000730.1 GCA_003353855.1 Desulfobacteraceae bacterium | reverse complement strand
ATGTGGAATTCTCTCCTGGACTATTGGCGGGATGAGCACAAGGCAGCCGGGTATGTGGAAACAAAGACCCCGGTCATGCTCAACCGGAAACTCTGGGAACAGAGCGGCCACTGGGAAAATTATAGAGAAAACATGTATACCTCGGTGATTGACGATGAAGAATATGCCATCAAACCCATGAACTGCCCCGGAGGCATGATTCTTTACAAAACAAAGGCCTATTCCTACAGGGATCTGCCTCTGCGGGCCGGTGAAGTGGGCCTGGTCCACCGCCACGAATTATCCGGAGCCCTGTCAGGACTTTTCCGGGTGAGGGCATTTCACCAGGATGATGCCCACATTTTCATGACCCCGGACCAGATCGGGGAGGAAGTACTGGGAGTCCTGAAGCTTTCCGAACGGATCTACAAACGGTTCGGCCTGACCTTTCACCTGGAACTCTCCACCCGGCCCAAAAAATCAATTGGTGATGATGCCCAGTGGGAAGAGGCCACCAACGGGTTGAAAGCCGCTCTGGAGCAATATGGCCAGGACTATGTCATCAATGAAGGGGACGGGGCCTTTTATGGTCCTAAAATTGATATCCATATCAAGGATGCCCTGGGAAGAACATGGCAATGCGGCACGGTCCAGCTGGACATGGCCCTGCCCCAACGCTTTGATCTCAGCTACAAGGGTCAGGACAATGAAAAACATCGGCCCATCATGATCCATCGGGTCATTTACGGATCCATGGAACGGTTTTTCGGCATTCTGGTGGAGCATTTTGCCGGTAAATTCCCTTTATGGCTGGCACCGGTCCAGACGGTTCTTCTGCCCATCAACCAGGAGTTGTCAGCCTATGCCGACACCATCAAAAAAGCATTGGAGGCCCATAATATCCGGTGCGAGGTGGACAAACGAAACGAAACCCTAAAAAAGAAAATCCGGGAAGCCCAGGTTAATTACGTGCCTTTGATCATCACCATCGGGGACAAGGAAAAAGAGAGTAAAACCCTGTCGGTGAGAACCCTGGACGGCAAGGTGAGAATGGGAATTTCCATGGATAAATTTGTGACACAGGTTTGCCATCATATCAAGGAAAGAACTCTGGATGAAACCATCCTCTAAGGTTTGTGACAACCAAAATTTGGGCGGGGACAGCTATGCCCCCGCTTCCCCCTTAAAACTCAATCTTTATTATCGGCTGCCCCTGGCCGGTTTCTGCCTTTTACTTTTCTTTCAGTCCTCTTTCCCCTCCGCGATTTCAGCCCCTTTGTTTCCCCATGATGATAAACTCATGCACCTGGGGGCATACGCCTTTCTTGCCTTCCTTGCCGCCCGGAATATAGAACAGGAAAGACCCCTTTTCAGCCGGAGAACGCTTGGGGTTCTGGCCCTCCTCTTTGCCGTGCTTTACGGTCTCACAGATGAGATCCACCAGGCCTTTGTTCCTGACAGAACTGCTTGTGTAATGGACTTTGCCGCAGATATCCTGGGAGGTTTTATCGGAACCGGTTTTTACCTTAACTTTTTCCACGGTAAAAAATAATTTCAATGTATCCAACACCCACAAGGCAGCCATGAATGATTTTTTCATGATAAAATTATCCAGATTCTCAACCAGGAGGACAAATCTTTTTTCTAAAAATTTAACTATGTCGCTGCCTTTGGCCATTTAAAGGAACTGATGAAAGAAAACGGCAGACTCCACGTTTGGGGTAGGAATCATTATCACCATGCCGTTTTAACTTTGGTCCTAGGGCAGTTCTCTCGTTGAAGCTCCCGGCCAGGCACAGCCAGCTCCAGTGCCTGGCCGGGAGCCATATTTCAGGCTTCTATCGCTTTTTCATAGATTGCTTGACAAAAAGCATTTTCCGATCCAACCAAGAACAACACCGCACATAGTATTTGATGATTATTAAAATTGGTGATTATCGACAACTGAATTTTCCTCGTGAAAAAGCCCTTTTTAATTCAGAGCATCATCTATCATTTTTTTAAATTCCTTTTCACTGGGCATACCAGGGTGATGTCTGCCATTTATCACAAATGTAGGGGTTGAACTGATACCGGACTCTGTAGCTTGTGTTATATTTTTTTGAACTCTGTCTCTGTATTTCCCACTATTAAAGCTTTGAGAAAATGCATCAATATCAAGATT
>PIVS01001245.1 GCA_003353855.1 Desulfobacteraceae bacterium | reverse complement strand
TAATATTTTTTTAGCGAAGTGGCTGTAACCAACCTGAAAACATGCTTAAATCGTCATTACGTTATCGACTGAGTTATTACACACATATGAGGTTTGACTCTCGTAGATGTGGGTGAATAGCAGAACTATGACTCTCGTAAATTTATTCTCGCGAGAGTGTATATTTTCGCATAGCATATCTATACTACGTACAGAATAACCGCATGTATATTTTTATGTGTGTAAAAACTCGCACGTATTAAAAATATCAAGTGCCCGTGATTTGATATTCTCGAGCAATAGCATATGTAATATATAACAGAGCATATATATGCAACGCAAAAATGACATACATAAAAAATATAACTTATGCAAAAAATCATAAGTACCAGAGAACTATGACTCTCTTAAACACGTAGACATGGATCTATGTATAATGTTGCATGTATAATATAGCATGTGGTATATTATATGATACGAATATTTGCAAAGTATCAGAATATCGTGTCTCTATATATAGAGATGACAAAATGATACATTGAAAA
>PIVS01000729.1 GCA_003353855.1 Desulfobacteraceae bacterium | reverse complement strand
GGTTTGAAGCCTCCACCTGCATGGCGGCTCCGAGGGGCCTACCCTCATCTCCTGTGCAGCAAGACACAGTTTTATGTGGCTTTCATAAAAGCCACCCTACTGCGCCGTCGTGGCGCACAGTCATCTGCATACCGGCAAAGACTGTGTCCACGCCGTTCCAATTCCTTATCCAGGCCATCGGGTGTGAAAACCCAATATTCGGGTCATTGCTGCCGGCATTCTCGGAATCCACAGAAAAACCTTCTTTACTAAAATGAAAAACTCGAGTTGGAATGGCCCCTATATGTGGTGCATTGACCGCATGCAATGCAATGTGTCTTGTTTTCAATAGGTTATATGTTTAACTGCCGACTGGCGTGGCGTAGCGGCCACGTCTAACAGGATTCCTTTCTGTTTGGACAATAACAAGAATTCACATTAACAATCAGGCAGTTATACATTTATTTTTCGATTGGCACCGATATTGCTATATCTTCTCTGAAGTTGAGTAACCATGATACACATAAAGGAGGCAACATAAATTATTGAACCGAGTATAATCGTAAATGTGTTTCAGCGGCCCTGGGCGCAGAAGCCAGGATCAGGGGCACTGCTATTCTAAACAATAATATTTCAATTTATAAGGACGCACAGATGAAAAAAAATCTAACTTTAATAATACTGATATTCAGTTTATTCTTTACCAATTATCTTTTTGCAGCAGACGAGGACACGGCAGACGAGGACACGAATGTAATTAGCGGGGGAGCCGTTCATTCCTTCGAGGTCTCGGCGTCTTTGTTTGACGCCGCCTCGCCTATAGTCGACACATCGAACTGCAAGCTCAATGAGGGCAGCCTATCATTGACGGAGTCCATTACCTGCACCTACACGAGTTTTAAGGAAGACCTTGGCGTTCAGGCGCTCGTTGAGGCGCTCAACCACCTGATTTCTAGGACAAATGCTTATATCCCGTCTGACGCCCAAACGGTGATTGAAGCATATGCCGGCAAAGGGCCCCCGAAGCGTTTCTACTATGATGACAGATATAGTAGATATACGACGACGCATACTGGCGAACCGGGAGCTCCTGGCTACGCGGCTACAGCGGTGTCGTTGAATGACCTTGACACACTTTCTATCTACGTCGGTCAGAATGGCAAAGCTGATACCTTTGGGGCCGGGTCTGCGTCACTCGTCTCTAGGAAGAAGCTGGAGGACATATCGGAGGAGAATATAACGAAACCCAGGGAGGCCGGTATCCTCATGATCGCTGGCAGCGGCGGGGCCGGTGGCGGGTGGAAGTTTACATGGAGTGGTCTCAGCGAAAAAGCCCGTAATGGCATAGATGGGTATGCAGGCGGGCAGGCCCCTCTGAACGTTTACAACGACGTAAGCGCGGCGGGCGCAGGCAAGACAGGTGACGGCCTTGATGGGGAGGGCGGCAACTTGTACGGGGAGGGAAGTGGCGGCGCCGGAGAGGGTTATAGCGCCGACCGTGCGGGCACCAAGGGAATTGGCGGCTTTGGTGGGATGGACAGGTATTCAGAAAATTACCAAAGCGTTTTTAAGGGCGCCAGTGTCAAGTGGGCCTGGGGGGCTGGCGGAGACTGTTACGGCGGGCGAGGCTTCGCTTCCGGCGGTGGTGGCTTCGGCGGCGGCGGCGGCGGCGGCAAGACAAAATACCACAAGGGCGGAGGTGGCGGAGGTGGCAGCTGGTCGCGACAAGCCACAATCGACCCGGACCCCAAACTGGTACACGGTCCCAATAAGGAGTCGGATCCGAAGGTTCTGATCACTTTTGAGGTTGAGTCCATGCCTTAACTCATAACTTGCATTTGCCGGCGAGTCCTGATGACCCGATCAGCGAAAAGTTCCTGTCTCCCTGTCGTTTGGGGTTGAATTTGGCAAAAATTGTTAAAGTTACAGGAGGGTAATGAAATGAGAGTAAAAGCAATCACAACGATTGTGATTGCTTTTGGTAAGTGTAGCAGGAATAGCATCCACTGCCAGTGGCAAAGGAAGCAAGTGGTCCCACGACTGGGAGAGACCAGGAAAGAACCGAGGCATTAATCCTTCGGTCCAGCGACAACGCCGGATGGGGGATCTGAATGGCGACGGGATTGGAGAGCACCTCCTGGAAATCGACCTGGCACGTGGCCGGGAGGCACATCGG
>PIVS01001244.1 GCA_003353855.1 Desulfobacteraceae bacterium | reverse complement strand
TTATGGGCCTTTTTAATCCCTTCCAGAAACTTGGCCCTGAATACGTTTGATAATGCCAGGACAGGAAAAAGAAAGGTTTCGTGATTCTTGGCTGTTACCCACTGACCGGCTTCGTTTATGCCTCCTGCGGTTGTAATATAGTGTACATGGGGATGAAGCCACATCTTGCCGCCCCAGGTGTGAAGGCTGCCGTAAAAGCCAATAGTTGCTCCAAGTCTTTTGGGGTTGCGTCCAAAATCCAGCAACGTTTGGGAAGAACACTCAAACAACAGGTCATACATTACCCGTCTGTTAAACCTGCAGAGTGGATTGAACTCATGTGGCAGGGTAAAAACACAATGGTGATAGGATACAGGCATTAGATCCTTGATTCTGGCATCCAACCATTTTCGTCGGGCAATACTGTTGCATCCAGGGCAATGGCGGTTTCGGCAGGAGTTGTATCCTTTTTCCATATGGCCGCAGGCATCACAGATCTCCCAGTGGGTGCCGAACTCACCGCATCTGCAGTGTTCAATGTCATA
>PIVS01000186.1 GCA_003353855.1 Desulfobacteraceae bacterium | reverse complement strand
CCGCAGCAAACTTCTGCTGGTCGGCAAAAATGATGGGGGCGGTCTGCTTGTCAAAGTATTGAAGGGTTAAAGAGGTGTTGCAGGTTTCATAATAGTGAAATCCGAAACTCATGACCATGGTGGTGATGATGAGTCCTGTAAAACTGGGTAAAAGGCCGGTAAATAAAATGCCGATTCCAAGGAAGAGGATGGAAAGGGCAGCCAGCCTGTGCTCTTTAATAACCAAAAGCACATAGGTCACCAAAAGCGCCAGAAATCCGGGGATTTCCCTCACCGATTGCAGGACCCCTACATGTTCGCCGTCAAGGCTCACTACATTGACGGCAAAATTATCAAAGAGGGTACGCCAGCATTGGAGTCCTACAGTGGAGCAGATGGTAAGAACGATGAGATAGGAATACATCTGTTCTTTTTTGTAAGAATACATTATCTATAAGAATACATCAGGACTATTTGATTTTTTGGATAATGGTTTCCACCACTTGTTCGGCAGTGTCACCAAACAGGGTGTCGACCTCAACCAGATTTAAAAATTTATCATCCCATTGGGTATTTTCACTCTCAAGAACCCAGTCTTTGAGCCGGGTATATTTTCCGCCCAAAGCTTTTATTTTTTTCAAAAGAGAGATATCTTCACTATTTTTAAAGGCCACATTCAGAGAAAGAATATATTCAATGATGTTAGGGGTTGAGGGGGATTTGGAGATGACCGGAATAACCAGAATGCTTTTATTGTCTTTTCTTCCCTTTCCAAGATAAACATTGCCTTCCCTGACAATGATGTTTTTGGTCCCCTTGAGGCGTGGGTCGGTTTCCACCCTGGAGATTTCTTTTTTCAGAGAACCGGTTTTGCCCACTACCCTGATTTGGGTTTCCGGGGTGACTTCCCCCAGGAGGCTCAACCCTGCAATCTGGTATAAAAGTCCGCCCTTAACTATGGAAATTATTTCCTGGAGGTTTTTAATGACCAATACATTTTTATTGGTCAGCTGGGATATCTGAATATCATTGGCTGTCAGTTCATCAAAGATAGTGCCTTCAAACACTTCACTGATCCGGCTGGTACCAACGGTAACGGTTTTTGCCTGGTGCTTGATGGCATCCACAGGTCTTGCCATGGTATTGATGGCCAGGCCCATATTTTCAAAAAAGATGTTGAGCATGTTGGAAGGGGTGCCCTTTATCTCAAAATCAATTTCAAAATCAGATACCGGTAATCTGCCGGACAAATATTTCAGCAGCAGTGTGATGTTGGCCACCCTGTCAAGACCCATGGCAGCGGGGAAATAATTTTCCCGCCTTTTTTTTGTGAACTTGTTGTAAACAATTGCTATTTTTTCCCGGAAATTTTTTTCCAGCAGCACCTCATATTCATCATCGCCCATGGCAGTATGCTCATCCAGAACATCCTGGATTTCTGTCCGGCAGTTGTACATGAACCTGGAGCCTTCGTTAATGGCAAGGGCTGCGTAATATCCCCAAATATGACCCACCAGGGTGTTCAGCACCGGCGCCAGATGTTCACTGATTTCCGGAATTTTAAAAACATCTTTTGCATAGAGATCAAACCTGTCTTCTCCAATTGTTGTGATCACCACGGGCCAGGCTTTATGGGCATGGAAAATAGCGGTATCTTTGATGATGTCGCCCAGAACACTTTCCCGGGTACCTGCGGCACAGACAATGATCAGGGGTTCCGATGAAAGATCAATATGTTTTTTATCTTCCACAAAGTCCGAGGAAATCGTTTTATAGCACAGCTCGGACAATTTGATTCGGATCTCATCGGCCGAGGTCTTGTTTGCCCCTGACCCTACGGTTGCCCAATAGTCCTTTGATATTGCCAGGCGGAACGCCGAGGCTTTGATCTCTTCTTTCATACCAAGGATGGTCTGCATTTTTTCAGGAAGCAGGATCAGTTCTTGTATGCTCTCTGTGATAAATTCATCGGATCTTGCTCCCAAAACTTTTGAGATGTGCAACCCGAGAATGGCCCCGGCTGTGAGCTGGGAATAAAACGCCTTGGTGGAGGCCACGGACATTTCAATATCCCGGCCGGAACTGGTATACAGCACACCGCAGGTTTTAAAGGTCAGGTCGGAATCTCTCCGGTTTACAATGGCAATGGTCCTGGCTCCGCAACCCTTTACCATGTCAACGGTGCGGTTGGTATCTGTGGTGGTGCCGGACTGGCTCATGGCAACAACCAGGGTGTTGTCCATGGCAGTTGTGCAGTTGTTGCTGCCATTATTATTACCGATAATACTGAAACCCGATAGTTCCGATGATTTGAGTGCCCTGATGTCCAATTCTTTGTCACCCAGGTAATGGGTGAGAAGGTTGGCACATCCCTGGGCAGCAATTCCTGCGGTTCCCTGGCCGATGAAATAGATTTTTTTAATCTTCCCTTCTTTTAATTGGGTTTCAAGGTCCGCTGGAAGTACTCTTTCTCCAAGGCTGGTTTCGAGAAGCCCGGTTTGGGGAAGCTGTTTAAATTTATTTTCAAGGGTCTTTTCAACAGAAAAGGGTGACTCCGAAATTTCCTTGAGAAAATAATGGGGAAAGTCCTGGCGATCAATGTCCCGGGAGGTGATCTGACTTGTCAAAACATCGGCTTTTTGTATCACAATGGGCCTGTTGTCATAATAAAAGGATCGGATACCATCAACCCCGCCGGCTGAGCGCTGGTCAAGGACAACTATCTGGCCGTTCTCCTCCCCTTTGAGCTTGATGTAATCCTGGGTCTCCTCAACAACCCCGTAGAGTTCAGAGGCGGCAATATAATGATCCGGGGCAATTCCCACAAAAATGGCCTGGCCGCTGCCTTTTTGTGCAAGAAAAAGTTGTCCCGGGGCCAGATCCGTGTGCATGCTGATGGCATGGGAGCCGTGAAAATCATTAACAGCAAGTCTGAAGGCCTCTTCAATGGGGTTCCCCTGCTTCAGATGGTGTTCAATCTGAAGGGGGATCAGCTTTGTATCGGTATTAATGGCTTTGTGGATCCTGTCATACCGGGCTTCATATTCGGTTTTCAGTTCAAGGTAATTGTCAATATCACCGTTGAGACAAACATGAATAATACCGGTTTTTTCAATTTCCTTGTCCGTGGGGGTGTTGTCAACCGGGTGGCAGTTTGCCTGTGTGATATCCCCCACCGATGCCCACCTTGTATGGGCGGAGACAGAGTTTTCCCTTATCTCGTAATTTGCCAGAAGCTGTAGAATATGATCATTTTTTATCTGGCTTCTGATAAATGCGATATTATCTCCCAAAGCGCCTATCTCCGCTGCAAATTTATAGGCAAAAGAGATGCTGACCAGGTGATCCCGTGTTTTTTCTTCAATGGTATCATTGATGCTGATGCTGTTGTTTGACAGGACCAGGTGATTGGTCCTGGTTTTCAGCCCATCGGAAAGTCCGGCCCCAAGAAGTCCTTTGCGAAAGTTTTCAAATTCATCCTTTGTAAGGGTAAAAAAAACGGAGATCCCGGCTGAATCCCTTCCCCTGACCTCAAGCCGGTCAATACTGTTTAAAACCGCATTGATCCGTTTGAAAAGGGTTAATGCCCGGGGATTGTCCCCGGGGGTAAACTCCCTGGCAAGATCCTTTATGGCGGTAATATTGTCCAGAATTTCTTTTTTCAGGCACCAGAAAATATCCTTGAGTTTTTCGATGCGCATGGAAACGATATCCACATCCGAGGAACCAAGATGGGAAATAGATTTTTTGAATTCATTTTCCTGATCCAGGATAATTTGATTCACACTATCTATGATATTAGTGAGTTGGATAACCTTCTCATCGTTTGAAAATAGTTTGGTGAAAACCGATTCTAATTTTAAGGTCTGGGCGGTTTTAAACAATTGCCCAAGCAATGGGTCTCCGCCAAGGTACTCTTTGTCAATTGAAAGGGAGTCATTGGCTGACAAAGGTGCCATTTTGCCTAACCCGGCTATCTTTTTTGAAAACCCGATCAGGTCAAATCCGGTGTCTGCTTCTTCCCCTTTAAAGGCCACAAAGGCTGAAATACCGCAGGAAAAAACGTTGGGTTGGTATGGGAAAAAAATAAGGCTGTTTTCTTTGACCTGGTGAAAAGATTTTCCCATTTCAATATTCAGGGTAAAGGCCTTGCGAATCTTGTTCAAAAGGCGTCTTTTAATTATCATCTTTTCCCTCCTCCGAAAGTGTTTTTATAGGTTAATCATTGTTTGTTTAGTTTTGCTGTTGCCACGGGTGTTTTTTTAAAATAGGTTTTTAATATCATTTTGCCATAGGTACTTGCCCGGGTGCCAATATATTTTTTGTGACCCACAACGATTGCAACCGCCAGGGCTCTGTCCCCTGTCTTTTCTTTGCCAAATCCGATGAACCAGTCATATTTTACCGTTCTTTCCCGGTTATACAGGGAACCTGTTTTTCCGCCGATGATCAGCTTTGACAAGGTTTTGTCCCTTGAATATCCCCGGAAGGATTTCTTGGCGGTTCCCTTGGAAACCGTTCTTTGCATGAGCTCAATCATTGTATCCGCTGTTTTGGATGTTATGGGAGTTTTATAGAATTCTTTTTTGCCTTTGTAAATGATTTCTCCTGTACCTAGTGTAACCTGCTTCACAATACGGGGGACAAAGGAGGTGCCTGAGTTTAGAATCGTTGTAACCAGCATGGCCCCAAAAACAGGAGAGATCATTGTTTCCCTGTTAAATCCGCTGCCCAGCTCTGCCAGATGGTAGTCACTTCCCGTAACGCTGAATGTGCCGGAATCAAATGTAAGTTCCGAATCCGGGTTCTGGTTAAATCCAAAGGCCTGGGCATAGGAATCTAATTTTTTTCTGCCCAGATAGTTTTTTCCGATTTTCCCAAACACCGGATTTATGGATTCGGCAAATGCCTTGGCAAGGGAGGTTTTATATGTGTATTTGTTTTTGACCTCTGTGAGCTGGCGCTTGTAGAGGGTGTACTTGTTTCCGTTAAAATACAGGGGGGTGTGGGCGGTGTACCCCAGAGAATCGATTGCCGCAGACGCTGTGATGATTTTTACAATGCTGGCTGCCGGATAATCGGAGGCCGTACAGGGATTTGCCTTGGAATCCTCCAGGTCAAAGCCTGCCATTCCCTTCAGACTTCCATCCGCAGGATCCATGGCAACAATGGCAATTCTTTGGGGTTTCCCCCTGCCAAGGGTTTTCAGCCGGTTCAAGGTTGACAGGAGCATTTTCTGCAAACCCGGGTCCAGGCTGGTGGTTATGGTGTAGCGCTTATCCTGGGTCTCCACAAAAAAAACATCTTGATCGGCATTGAGAAAGTTGGTTTGAAGGATCAACCCTTTTAACCCGGTTTTGGAAAGCTGTGTTTTGGCTTCTTCCTGCTCTTCGGTCTGGTGGGGGGGAATAATTTTTTGTTTGAACCCTTTTTTGAAAAAAGTTTCCAAATCAAGAAAATGCCAGGCCCCAAGGATCAAAAGGCTTGGTATTAAAATCATCAGGGATAGTCGGACAGATTTTTGAAGAATCTCTTTTTTTCTTCGCTTTAAAATAAAGTCAGATTGATGGGTCTGCCAGGCATTTTCTTTTTTATAGGTATACAAATAATTGTCCGAACAAAATTTATTTAACCGGATTTCCCGGAGAAAATTCCTTGTCAAATCCGGACAGGATCAGTTTCTTTTTATGGGTGGCGGCAAGAATCATTCCCTGGGATGTTTCTCCCATAATCCGGGCCTCTTTCAAATTGGCAACTACAATGACTTGTTTGCCTATAAGATCGTCGGGGGCATAATTTTTTCCGATACCCGCAATCACCTGCCGGGTTTCAGGCCCCAGATCCACCATGAGTTTCAAAAGCTTATTGGATTTTTCTATTTTTTCAGCTGAAAGAATCGTTCCTGTCCTTAAATCTATTTTAGAGAAATCATCAAAGGTGATTTCCTCTTTTAACGGGGGTTTAAAGGGTTTTTCTCTTTTTATAGCTGCATTTTTTGTTTGTGTTGGGACCTGGTTTTTGATTTCTATCCGTGGAAACAAAATTTCCGGCTTATCAAGACAAACATCTTTTTTTATCTGGCCCCAGGGTAAAATTTGATCCAGTTTAAAAAATCCCCTGGCCGGCAGGTCCAGCCCAAGTGCCAGCTGTATTTTGCGGCTGGTTTCCGGCATAACCGGGTAGATGAGGCAGGACACAACCCTGAGCCCTTCCATCAGATTATATAACACCGTTCCCAGGGTCGATTCTTTTGATTCATCCTTGGCAAGGGACCAGGGTTCATGGGTGTCAATATATTTGTTCATGGCAGAGATAAAGGTCCAGGTGGATGCCAGCCCCTTGTGAAATTGACAAATTTCCATGGCCCCTTTAAAAGCATCGATGGCTTTTACTGCATCGGTTTCAAGGGAATATTCCACAAGGGTTGCAGCCCCCATAACTTTTCCATTAAAATACCGATGGTTCATGGACAGAACCCTTGAAACCAGGTTGCCCAGGTCATTGGCAAGGTCTGAATTAATCCGGGATACAATGACATCTTCGGTAAAATTTGCATCCAGGCCAAAGACCATCTCCCGCATGAGAAAATAGCGGAATTGATCCACACCGAATTCTTGTGTCACTTCAATGGGGTCGGTTACATTGCCGATACTCTTGGACATCTTACTGCCTTTTATATTCCAGAATCCATGGACATTTAGACCGTCATAGATTGGGAGACCTGCCGCCTTGAGCATTATGGGCCAGTAAATACCATGGGGTTTGATGATATCCTTTGCCACAAAATGACGGGTGCTCGGCCAGAATTTTTTGAATTTATTTTTGTCCGGATAGCCCAAAGCAGATATATAGTTTACCAGTGCATCAAACCAGACATAGGTCACATAATCCTGGTCAAAGGGCAGGGTAATCCCCCAGGTGAGCCTTGACTTGGGGCGGGAGATGCATAAATCTTCCAAAGGCTCTTTTAAGAAGGAGAGAATTTCATTTTTATATTGTTCCGGCCGTATGAAATCCGGGTTGCTCTTGATATGGTCAATGAGCCAATCCTGGTATTTGCTCATTTTGAAAAAATAGTTGGATTCCTTTATGACCTGGGGTTCCACCCCATGATCTGGACATTTTCCGTCAACCAGTTCCCTTTCCTGGTAAAAACGTTCACATCCAAAGCAGTATATACCTTCGTAACTGGAAAAATAAATATCACCGCTGTCATGGATCTTGGTCAATATGGCCTGGACAACCTTGATATGATCGGTATCGGTTGTCCGGATAAACTGATCGTTTTCAATGTGCAGCAGGGGCAAAAGATCCTTAAACAGCCGGCTGATCCGGTCGGCATAGGCCTTGGGAGATGTGTTCTCTTTTTCAGCTGCCTGGACAATTTTATCCCCGTGTTCATCTGTTCCGGTCAAAAAATATGTGTCAAGGTTATCCATTCTTTTATACCGTGTTGCCACATCCGCAGCAATGGAGGTATAGGCATGCCCCAGGTGGGGTTTTGCATTGACATAATATATGGGGGTTGTAAAAAATTGATGCTGTTTTTCCATGGGTTGGAGTCCTGTTATTTCTTTTTGATTGGCTTCTTTTTTTCCAGGTCACTGATTTTTCTTTCAACTTCTGTTCTATCTTCCAGGCGCAGCGTAACGCTTTCCTTCAGAACATTCTGTCTGACCACTTTTCCCAGGCCTTCTTCAAGGGTAATGATTTTCCCAAGTTTCGGCATTTTTCTTTTCAAATGCTTGTAGGTGCTGTTTTCAAAGGTCAGGCAACACATGAGGCGGCCGCATACCCCGGATATTTTGGTGGGATTCAGTGACAGTCCCTGCTCCTTGGCCATTTTTATGGAGACAGGTTCAAATGTGTGCATAAAGGATGAACAGCAAATTTCCCTCCCGCATTTTCCAAGGCCACCGCAATGCTTTGATAAATTTCGAATTCCAACCTGGCGCATTTCAATGCGGATACTATACTCTTTGACCAGCAATTTTATCAATTCCCTGAAATCAATCCGCCCGTCGGCTGTATAGAAAAAGGTCAGCTTGTTCCTGTCAAAGGTACTTTCAACACTGAACAGGTTCATTAAAAGTTTCAGATCATTGATGCATTTGATACAGAAGTCTTGCGCCCGTGCTTCAAGGAGTTTGAGTTCCTCTCTTTTGATGAAATCTTCCTTGGTTGCCATACGGACAATCTGCTTGAGCTTTTTGGTGATTTTTTCCTTCTCAACCGGTGGTTTGGCAATGGTTCCAAAACCAAGTCCCTGTTCGGTTTCAACAATGACGTGATCCCCCTGTTTGAGGACAAAGGCATCACTTTTAAAATCATATATTTTACCTGCTGTTTTAAACTTTACACCAGCCACTTTAATCATAGCCTTTGGTTTCCTATAATATTGACAATTTCAGGAAAAAACGATCCAGAGTCAACCGAATAGAACTGTTTGATGCCAGCCGTCGTTCGGTTTCATGAACCTCTTTTGTCCATTCGAGAAATGTACTGTAAACATGCATCTGACTAATATCTTTAAATGCGTCAAAAAAATCAAGGTTAACTATTTTTTCAGGGCTGTACTTAAATATGCAAAGATCCCTGAGAACCATTTTAATGATGGTCATTGCCACTGAAATATTATCGGGGTTCATGCTCAATTTTTGTGACAGCATAAGTCCCTTTCTGATATTGGCAGCGTTCCCCAAGGAAACAAGGCCAAGAATTTCTTTTATAATCCAAGAGCGTTGTTTCTGCCAATCCATTCCCTTTTTTTTATTTATATCGGGGCCATCCGCTAGGGCATCCGGGTTCAGGTTCAAAATCACCAGAGCCTTTTTCAGGTCAGCACCTGCTGTATGGGA
>PIVS01001243.1 GCA_003353855.1 Desulfobacteraceae bacterium | reverse complement strand
GACTGCTGTCAAATAAACGAATCCGCCTGCGAGCGGGATATATGTTATGTCAGTACACCACACCTGATTTGATCTGGTTACATCAAAGTTTCTCAAAAGATATGGATACACTTTATTTTGGGGATGAGCTTTGCTGGTATTCGGCTTCGGTGCAATGGATTGAATTCCCATTTTCCGCATCAATCGCTGAACCCGTTTGCAGTTAATTTTATGTCCTTTGCGTCTGAGTACATTGCGTATTTGACGGGTGCCATAGAAAGGATGGGCAGTATATTCATTGTCAATGAGTCTCATAAATTCAAGATTTTTAGGCGTTTCCTGCCCCGCCAGGCCTTCACGGTAATAGCTGGAACGAGGGAGTCCTATCAGTTCACATTGCCTTTGAATACTGAGTTTGGGGTGCTTAGGTTGAATCCGCTGTTTTTTCTCTTTAATACTCAATAAAGGTGCCCGGTGTTTTTTTTTAGCCAATCCAGTTCTACCTGGAGTTGGCCGACCTTTTGATATAGACGGTCCCGTTCAATC
>PIVS01001242.1 GCA_003353855.1 Desulfobacteraceae bacterium | reverse complement strand
TTGCCTATTATTCAGGCGGTTTATTTACCATTTGTCCTTGGTTAAACGCTTATCAGCTACTTATAGGGTGCGTATCGTGGATCAAAACGCTATTTTTCACGAGGTCTGAATATGGTTCACTAATACGTGGTTTATTCTCATTATATAATCCAACATTGTTTATTCTTTTCATCATCTGTTGCATATCTTCAACAACACCTTTATACTATACAAATATATTTTGATTCCCAACCAAACGTATATGAAAAATTTACCATCCTTAATGGTGTTGCCATGGCCCTGTCAGCAACATATAATCTTGATGTTTACCAGCCACGTAATCCTAAGGCAAGCGCATATTACAAATGTGTTGAAAATCATTTTGAAGAACAGGAACGGGCTTGGGATGACATGTATGCATCCCGCTATGGCTTCTTACCAATGTCTTGAAGAATGTTCCCCACCGCCAATGGGTTTTCAGTATTCCCAAACGATTAAGGATTTATTTTCTTTATGACCGCAAATTACTGGCAAAGCTTAGTATCT
>PIVS01001241.1 GCA_003353855.1 Desulfobacteraceae bacterium | reverse complement strand
ATAATTTTCCAGCAATTTTGTCAAAAAAATCTTGGCCGATAATGCCGACTGTGCTTTCAACAAGAGCTCGGACATCGCTTTCAATTTGTTTTTGTTCGGTTATATCTCTTGCCATACCTTCTATGCCAGCAAAATTTCCTTTTTCATCCTTTAATAATTTCGCATTGGTCGATAGCCATATTATAAAATTATCTTTACGTTTAAACTCCAACTCAAAATTAGTCACATATTCATTGTTAATAATTTCCGATTGCAGATCCTTCATTACCTGCGTATTAACGAATAAAATTTTTTTATTTTGACCAATAAGTTCATCAAGCTTATAACCAAAACATTTTTCTGCTGAAGGTGAAAGAAGGGTAATAATGCCTTTGTCATCAGTTTGGTAATAGATATCATAAAGGTTCTCAAAAAGATTACGAAATTTCTCCTCACTTTCCTCCATCAAATTTTTTGCTTGCCTTTGTTCAGCAAGTACAGATGCCAGCGAAAGGCTTGAAAATGTTACGATTGAAATTAGGAGTTG
>PIVS01001240.1 GCA_003353855.1 Desulfobacteraceae bacterium | reverse complement strand
GCAGCGGTTGTCTACCCTGGTTACTAACCATTAGCAGAAACTTTCGACAATTATCACTGGAATTAATGAAATTTATTCCGGTTTCCGTAGATTTTTGGGAGAAACAGGTAATGCTCCCGAAACTGTTAATTATTGCAAGTTATTCTTGATTCCGGGGCTGTAAAGTTCTTTACCCGGGGCGCTGAACACTTCATCGCCCGGTTTAAATTTATTTACCTTTTTTCAAACCTTCTCCACAATGCCTGCGGTGTCGTTCCCAAGTATCCATGGAAACTTTCTCTGCCGTTTCTTTTCAAATATGGGCCGTCCGTATCCGTTACGTTTCATCACATCAATTGGATTGACACTGGTGGCCATATTTCCGGAGAAGCATGTCATGGGGACCTACCTTCGGGAGAGGCAGATCAGTTGTAGAGAAGCCCGCAGATCAACCTCAAATCCAGCTAAAAATCCCACACTTGCTTACCTGTCAGGTTAAATTCAGGGATTAGAAATAAAGAAACTTCAGGTTAAGTTGCGTGGGACAG
>PIVS01001239.1 GCA_003353855.1 Desulfobacteraceae bacterium | reverse complement strand
TCCTGATCTGCAAGCAAAGCAATATGGGTGCCAATCAAAAAATAAAATGATAACC
The DNA here is from genome assembly GCA_003353855.1 of Desulfobacteraceae bacterium. Classification (GTDB taxonomy): domain Bacteria; phylum Desulfobacterota; class Desulfobacteria; order Desulfobacterales; family Desulfobacteraceae; genus NBML01. The sequence goes on along the minus strand of PIVS01001239.1, from coordinate 472 downwards.
ATTAGGTTTTATAATTGAATTTTTATCATTATCTAAACAGAAAGGAATCCTGTTAGATGTGGCTACTACGCCACGCCAGGCGGCAGTTAAACATATAACCTATTGAAAACAAAATACATTGTATTGCATGTGGTCAATGCACCGCACATAGGGGCCATTCCAACTCGACAGGCTGTTACGGAACTATAACCATTTGAAATGATGTAAGATATCGTACGTTTTTTGTTGATATTTGTTGCAATAAATGCTATAGATCTTTCAACTATTTGTGGAGCATTCTATGCTCAATTTTAAAACTGGTGAGTCAAGAAATCAAATGATGTTTTTTCCTGAAAGCATCAACGATTATATTCCTGAAGATCATTTGGCAAAACTTGTATTATCAATCGTCTCAGGGCTGAATATAGATACCATTATTTCTAAGTATAGCAATGTCGGCCAAAGAGCATTTTCACCCAAGATCCTACTTTTA
>PIVS01000728.1 GCA_003353855.1 Desulfobacteraceae bacterium | reverse complement strand
GCTGTCCCACGCAACTTAACCTGAAGTTTCTTTATTTCTAATCCCTGAATTTAACCTGACAGGTAAGCAAGTGTGGGATTTTTAGCTGGATTTGAGGTTGATCTGCGGGCTTCTCTACACCTGAAGAGCTTCAGTTTCTTTCAACAAAGCTTTTTTTATTTTCATGTTGAATTGAGGTGGACGTCCTGGAAGGGGCTCCCTTGAATCGTATTTTACTTTTTTATCCATACATCGGTTTACTTCTTCTGAAGCTTTTTCAAGGGTCAGTCGGACGTTTTGGGTTTTCTTGGCAAGCGGTCCGCTTGTACCTTTTACAATCTCATGCTGAATATGAAAGATATCCGGTGAATGGTGTGCCCCCAGGCCTTTTTTAACATGATGAAGGATTCCTTTCCCTTCATCGCTGGTGGATTGGATGATTTTAACAGGGAGTTCTTTGACGGCTTCCTCCATGGCCAATGTCCAGTCGGAACCTTTCCTGTCCCCGGAATACTTTTCCAGGAGGATATAGTTGGCATTCGGCTCAATGGCTACCAGGCAGGTTTCAGGATGAAAGGTCTCGTCTTCACAAACTGTTATTTCTTTCGGTTTCATTCCCTTTGCCAAACAACTTGTTTCTTCCTTGCTGAACTCAATGATGGATTCTTCCATTTGCACTGAGACCTTTTGTTGGCTTCCATATGAAGAGGCAACGAATCGATCAAGACCGGTCAATTCAAAAAATTGACATACTTGACGAGGGCTATTGGCCCCTATAAAGGTCATGGCAAAATGTGCTCCTACAACCAATCTGTGTAAAAAAGCTGTCCCGGCTGAAGACTCGAAAAAGTTGATGACATCAGGATCAGCATCAATAGAAACCTTCCGCTTAAGCCAATGTTGCAGTGTTGACCGGGGAATACCAAGTTCTGTTTCAATCTCTCGTTGGCTTTGGGGTTGGGATAACTGAATTGCCGCCTTATAATCCTGAAGTTTAGCGGCTACCTCCTGCCTTGTTTTACGTGTTTGGTGGTTAAATTTAGAGTCATACTAATAGTTTATATATTACATTTTTGTAAATGTCTAGATTTATAACATATTTTTGTACGACTTCTTTTTAGTGGCCGAAACGATGACTAAGGCCGTTTTTTTTTCTCTTCCCGATCTCATTACTGCAAAAAGAAATAATGGCACGGCCAAACAACTCACCGTCGTAATAAAAGACAAAAATAATTCCCCACTAACTATCAAAACCAAGCAAAACATTATTATCAAACAAACATAATAAAGCGCCAAAGTAAGGTCTCGGTATTTCCAAGGTGTGAGCAGGTAATTTTTCATTGCCAGACCATGCCATCGCTCTTTATTAAAAAAATGTTTTATGGTTTTTGGATAACCATGGTGAATAGCTGCAATTGAATCTCTTTTAAAAATAACCCCGCCATAAGTAACAGCATCTTTACAAAATCTCTCATTTTCTCCTGTTTCATAAACAGCATTAAACCCACCAATTTTATTAAACAGGCTCTTATGAATAATTAGATTCCCTGAATTTATATAAGAATTATTCATCTTATCTCGACTGCACAGTTGAGCAAACCAAACAATTTCAATCCAAGTTGAATCTTCTGGAATCAAATAAGGGTCCTGCTTGCCATACTCCATAAATATTTGCCACTCCCACCTGCAGCAACAATGGTCTGTTCATACGAACTGCTTATAAGTCCTGTCGATAAAGTGGCTGTGGAAATTGACAATGGTGGTGGTTCGTTTACAGTAATAGTAAATGTTTTTGAATCAGTGGCCCCGTCACCATCAGTAACGCTTGTAGTGAATGTTGCTGTGTCTATTCCGGTTGGTGCTCCTGAAATAACACCGGAAGAGTTGAGCACCAGCCCCACAGGTAGTTTTACGCTTTCTAAAGCCCAGGAATATGGTGATTTTCCGCCAAACGCCGATAATGTTTGGTTATACGCCATATTTGATTCCGCTTCAACTAATACGCTTGTACTGATAGTTAATCAGCGCCGGAATCAGAACCTATAATAATTTGCTGACCGTTACTTGCATTGCCATTAGCATCAACAACAAAAACATATGCCGTGTCGCCTTCTTTGAATGAACCTTTATTTAGGTTTACTGAAATAGAGCCTGTTGACCAAGATGTTGGATACTGTATTTCTCTGTGCGT
>PIVS01001238.1 GCA_003353855.1 Desulfobacteraceae bacterium | reverse complement strand
CGCTTCAACATCTTTTTACCGGGCGCTGTCACTTAAAAATCATCAAGTAAGATCAACGGAAGGGAGAAATTCGATGAATATTAGATTTTTTAGAGGGCGTTGCAAAAGAGCCGCACCCATATGATTTATCAAATATTGCCGACTAAAAATTTTAAAACTCAATTTTATCTTTTAATTATGACCATAAAGATATTATAGTCTAGATTCCGCAGACGGAGAAAGTTTTTTTTAAAATATTTCAAGTTAGCCTAGATAAACTTATATTTTATAGTGTATTGTGCTTTCAAAATATAATTTGGAGGCCCGAAGATGAAGGAAATCATAAAAGCTGTAACGAAACGAGTTGATGTATTGCCAATGGTAAAGCATTACATCTCAGAGCTGAATCTATTTGATATATTTAACAAACATATACCAAAAAAATCAAATGAACATATGGAACCTGCACAGGTTCTTTGTATGATGGTCATGAATATCATATGCGCTAGTCGGCCTTTGTATAGATTCTCTGATTGGTTGGCAGATTAC
>PIVS01000727.1 GCA_003353855.1 Desulfobacteraceae bacterium | reverse complement strand
CTGAAAGAAGACCATGAATTCCTGCTCAAGGGAGATGTTTTCACCAAGGATGTCATCGACTACTGGATCGACTATAAGATGGAAAACGAAGTCAAACCGGTTATCAGCCGTCCCCATCCACATGAGTTCTATCTCTACTATGATATCTAATCTCTTTTAGATATTGCTTATTACCAGTCGGACCCGGGGAAAACCTCACCGGGCCCGACTTTTTGCATGACCTCCATACACCTGGATTTTACAGCAGTTGCCCACGTCAATATCCCATGTTATCTTTGGTCATACCAGGATATTTTTTTTTTAATGCAATCGGAAAAAAAATAGGCTATAAGAGAAAAAAATAAACCAGGTGCCAGCCACTGGCAAGATTCGGTCGAAAAACTGCAAGGGAGCGGATATCATCACCATGGGACTTTTCTCATTGTCATACAAAAGAATATCAGGTTTTTTCTTCATTTTACTGTTTTGCATTTTTCTCAGCCTTCCCCACGCCATTGCACAAAAGTTACAAAAAGGAAATGAATTTGCCAAATTGTCCCAGCGGCTGATCCAGGATGGCTTTAATCCGGAAAAAATCAACAGCCTCTTTTCCAGTGACCAGGTATTTTTTTCACCCTCTGGGGTATCCTCGTTTTTCATCCATTCTGAATCCAGCCTGAACTATGACCAGTTTATTGCCCCCAAACCCATTGCAAATGCCCGTGAATACATGCAGACATACGGGAAAAGCCTGGACCTGGCTGAAAAAACCTATGGGGTCGATAAAACCATCATTACCGCTATTTTATTGGTGGAGACCCAGCTGGGTGGTTATCTTGGCAAGCGCACAGTCATCAACACCCTGGCCACAATGGCTGCCCTGACCGATGAAGATTTGAAAGAACGTATCTGGAACTCCATCCCGGACAAGAAAAAACCCAACCGGGAAAAATTTGAAAAAAAAGTTAAGAAACGTTCCCAATGGGGATACCTGGAACTCAAGGCCCTGATAAAATATACGACCCGGGAACAAATTGCCCCGGAATCAATCAAAGGCTCCTATGCCGGCGCCATGGGCATTTCCCAGTTCATGCCCTCCAATGCCCTTACCCTGGCAAAGGACGGCAACAATGACGGCAAAGTTGACCTGTTCAGCCATGCCGATGCCATCTCATCCGTGGCCAATTACCTCAAACACCACGGATGGAAACCAGGCATTCCCCGTCAACGTCAGCACGAAGTCCTGTTCCGCTATAATCACAGCAACTATTATGTAGACACCCTGTTAAAAGTTTCAGACAAATTAAAATAAGGATAAACAAAACCTTTCCATGGATAAGACAACTTTATATATTCTGCTCATAGCAGCCCTGTCACTGGGCCTGACAATGCTGGCCCTGATTGACATCATCAAAAAAGACTTTGGATCAGCCAAAATCAAGGTTCTCTGGCACTTTGTCGCCCTGATTCCCCTTGCCGGCTGGCTTATCTACCTGATATTCGGATTCAAAAAAGGGCAAAAAAAACCGGTTTGACCTGGAATTTTAATTGACTTTTTTTCCCATCCAGTATAAATAATGGCCTTTACTGCTGGTCCCATCGTCTAGCGGTTAGGACGCTGGCCTCTCACGCCGGAAACCGGGGTTCGATTCCCCGTGGGATCACCAAACAATTTCAGTGGGTTACGATGTCCAGATCGTGACCCATTTTTATTTGGTTGCGGATAGGTTGCGGATGGTTGCATCTCTATCCACATCATCCAGACCATCCACTTCATTCTTATTTCCCCCTGGTATCCAGTGATAATAAATATCCATGGTAAATTTCACAGAGTGGTGCCCAAGCTGCTTTGAAACGTCAGCCACATTATCACCTTTGGTAATCCTCAAGGTCGCATATGTATGGCGCAGGTCATGGATTCTAATCTTTCTCAAACCAGCTTCTTCAATTGCTTCATAAAAAATACGTCTTGAATAACTTTCATGGTAAGGGTTCCCATTGTCTTTAATAAAAACCCATTCCGGCATGCTACTCCATCCACTCTTCAATGTATCGATCTTGCGTTGGTGCAATAATTTTTTCAATACATCTGCAAGCTGAAGAGACATATCCACTTTTCGCCTCTGTCCGCTTTTAGGCGTTTCTATCTTTCCTTTGGAAAATCCCCTTTGAATATTGATAAACTGATTTTATTT
>PIVS01001237.1 GCA_003353855.1 Desulfobacteraceae bacterium | reverse complement strand
GCACTTGCATCCTGGTCATTGGGGTCCGTGCTTTTCAGCTGGAGAACAATGGCCTGGGCACCGTATACATCCACACATTTTTTTGCCCATGCTGCAGGATCGGATACAACATCCTTAAAGGGAGCCAGTGCGGCTTCGGGCCAGTCTTCGGGGGCGATATCCCAAATTTCCATTGCGATCACGGGTTTGTTGGGCATCTCTCCTTCAAACTGGTAGAAAGGATAACTTGTTTGGCCGCCGATGGTAAGGGCATTGTCACCTTTGCCAATGGTGATGCCTTTGATGCTGCCGGCATACGTTTCTTTGGTTATTTCAAATCCCAATTTTACCTCCTAATATGTAAAGATAGTTATGAGTTGGGGGGGGTTAAGATTAAACAGACGTGACGTTATCACAAAAGAGAAAATACGAATAGAAACGAATGAATCAAACGTAGATAAAACAGCTTTGATACTTGTTTCCATATATTTACCCTATATTAAGGTTGCTAAATTGATAACAGCATATGATTTATAATTTGTATGGTTTT
>PIVS01000726.1 GCA_003353855.1 Desulfobacteraceae bacterium | reverse complement strand
GTCTGAACTGCGGTCCGGTTCCATTTCCAGCAATCGGTTGACCATTTCCAAAGATTCTTTGACATGTTGCCACTGGACCATGAACCGGACACTCTGGGCCACGGGAGCGATGATCCGCCCCCCTAAGATGGCGCAGGCGATCATACCCCCGGTGGTAAGCAACCCTGCTTCCACACAGGTGACACCGATGACCAGCGCCCCCACATAACCCAGGGTACCCAGGCTGCCTGTGGTGGTAATGGCGGTGCTGGTAATACTCTTATTTTTAAAACCGTAATCAGCAATGGTGGCAGTGATCTGTTTCCAGTGTTCGGCAAATCGCCAGCCGCTGCCAGTCGCCTGGATGGTTTCAGCTCCCTGGATGACTTGCACGAGAAGCCCGTGGCGTTCATGGCCCTTTCTGATTTCTTCTCTGGCCAGCTTTTTAAGGCGTCGTTGGGCAATCCAACCTACGATTAGGGCCAAGGGAAAAAGGACAGCATAAATAAAGCTTACCTTTTGGCCAATGATATAAATCACCCACATGAAAAAAAAACAAAAGGGCAGATCTGCCATAAAAAAAATAATGGTGGATGAGAAAAAATTTCTGACCTGTTCAAGACTGTTCATCTGGGCGGCCAGGGTTCCCAGACTTCTGGGACGGGTATCCATACGCAGGGACATCATATGTTCGAAAAGGTGCTGGGACACTGCCTGGTCCACCTGTTTCGCCAGGTTATCGGTTATTCTGGCCCGGATGAATTTCATTGACCAGTCCAGGAATATGACGATCATCATTCCTGCCACCAGGGCTGTCAAGGTTGCATAGGCAAAGGTGGGAACCACCCGGTCATAAATCTGCATGGCAAATAGAGACGAGGCCACGGCAAGAATATTGATGACTACGGTGGCCCCCAGTACCTCAAAAAACCAGCCCTTGTCTGTCCAGATTTCCCGGGAGAGAAGACTTACTGCAGGGCTTTTTACCATGTGGCCCACGGTGCTTTCCGCAGGTGGGCTCCGGAGCCAGAGTACAGGCGCCTGCTCAAGATTTTTTTCAGGTGTTTGGTAACTGGGACCCTCGGGCGGGGTAAGGCGGACGGTATCATCTGTGTCCGGTTCAACATAGGCCCAATGGTTTTGGAAGAATACCAGAGCCGGCAGATATCGACGATCCATTCTATCCCAGCGAAGCAGGCATACCTGGAGTTGTCTTTGGTCTACCCCGGTCAGAATTCCCATCAAACGTTCGGCCGGTTTAAGTTTGGCACCCCGGGGCTGGAAAGTGTCGCAGGATTCTACCAGGGCGCCGGCAGATACGGACACCCCGTTTTTCTTCAAGAGTTTTTTTAAAACCCCGGGGTGGATGGGACAGGATAGAACCGGATTGCTCATATCCTTTCCCGGGGTGAGTTCTCTGATTTTTACGGTCATGGATTGATTCCTGAAAGGTCATCCAAGAGACCCATCTGGACGGCCAGCCTCAGCTGAACCTGTTGAAGACTGCTCTTTACCTGTTCCAGGGTAAGTCTGGCCCGGGCATGTTCCTGTTGAATATTTAAAAGATCCAGCCAGCTTTTTTTGCCGACTTGGTATTGTCTGGTATAGGAAGCCAGGGTCTGGGCCGTGGACATAGCCAGGGACTGATTCAAGTCGACCAGTTGACGGATCATATCCCGGTCTGAAAGTCGTGACCGGGTATTACGGCGGATGTCGTTATTTTCAGCATCGGCCGACATTCGGCTGGCCTTTACCCGTTCCTTGGCAGCCTTTACCTGTTCCCAGGAACTAAATCCCGCCCCCTCAATGGTTCCTTCCAGAACCAGGGCAAGGGTGGTATCCAGATCCTGGTCGTTGGCACTGCCTATGTTATAAAGCTCCTGTTCCAGGCGTCCGTATAGTCGGGGCATGATTTCTGACTTGCTCAGGGCTTCATCAATTTTTGAATTTTGAATTTCCAGGTCTGCCTGGGCCAGCCTGGCAGAGACCTTAGCTACGGTTGCTTCAATCTCTGCATGTCCGGGCAAGTCCATTAAAGAAGCCGGCACTGGTTCATCAACCTCTGTCTGGGTAAGGGTCAGGGCATAGAGTTCCGTTTTGGCTATCTCAAGCTGTCCTTTTAAATCCTCGTTCTGTAGATGGGCCTGGGATAACCGTGACTGGGCCAGATAAACATCTGCCTCAGATGATACATTGCCC
>PIVS01001236.1 GCA_003353855.1 Desulfobacteraceae bacterium | reverse complement strand
TCTGCACTTGACACCAAGGCATCCACCGTTTGCTCTTAGTAGCTTAGCCACTATACCACAAATAAGTTTAAACACTTTGATGCGAACATATTTAATTTCGTAAACTTTGCAACATCCTGCGTTGCACATCCTTTTGCTTTCAATCGACGACCAATAGGTCGACTCAATCAATCAAAAAATGTGCGCCTTGAATCTTGCTAAATTTTACTTCATTAAATGGTCGTTGTTTTCCGAACGACTACTCGTTCAAATCACAACTTTATTTTAATCAGTTGTTAATGATAATTTTAACAACTGCGCAATTGATATTTACAACAACAAATTGTCAAAGAACGATGAAAAATCCGGCTAATAACTTACGCCGTTTTGATCTCTCAAAATTGGCCAGTGAAAAATATAGAGCGTTTATAGTACTTATCTTTCCTTTGAAAGGAGGTGATCCAGCCGCTGATTCCTCAACGGCTACCTTGTTACGACTTCACCCCAGTTATCGACCATACCTTAGGCGCCTGCTTCCCCGAAGGGTTAGC
>PIVS01001235.1 GCA_003353855.1 Desulfobacteraceae bacterium | reverse complement strand
TAAACAGCAACTGAAAAATCAAGAGGCCTGAAAAAGAAGTGAGCTGTTGATCTTCAAATCGAATCGCAGGAATTTTATGGCATTTATCGTAAATTTGTGCTTTACTATACTTCACTTGAAGTGACCTCCTGAATTTGGTTATTTTTTGTCTCGTTAACTTGTTATAACCTTTATGCATGGGGCATTCCAAGCTTTTTTACTACTAATTCACTACTTTACTAATGCTATTATGCAATCACAGGGTTAATATTACAGCGATGATATTACAGCGATGATACTACGCCGTGCAATCCGGCCCTCTACCCATGGGCTTGATCTTTGAAAAAATCTGGCACAATTTGCACTGCCATTAAAAAAGATTGTAAGCACTTCATTTTTATTTTATATATGGTACATATTTTCTTACTAAAGGACTCTCAATTACGCTCAAAAAGATTATTGCAGGTGTGCGATAAATAAAAACTTCTAAAGTTATTTAAACAATCGTAACACTCAAAAATCTTACATACAGTATGTAAAATTTTTACAAA
>PIVS01001234.1 GCA_003353855.1 Desulfobacteraceae bacterium | reverse complement strand
GTTTTATTTATTTTACCAATCTTTTCTAAATCAAACAGCGTGGGAAATCTTTGGAAATCTGGTTTTTAATCAATCTAATCTCGAATTTTAGATGAATCATTCTTTGATAAAATAATCCGGTCAGAAGTTCTTGTTTTATCCGTACTTGTAAAATCCAATCGAATTTGTTTAATAAATCAATTAATCCTTGCGCGTTAGGCTATTAGCTTTACAAATAATACACGTAAAACGCACAAATGTTTGCTAATAAATAAAACCAAATTGCATCAAAACTTGCTTGAAAGATTTACTGATAAAGTATCAAAAAGAGAAAAAGCCACAAACTTGAAGTTATTTCTTATCCAAAAAGCACTAAAAGTCACACTTTTTTGCATTGAACTTCACTAGAAAATTTTAGAGAGATTATACTGCACAACGATTGGTATATATTTTGAAGCGGATTTATATACACTTCATTTTCAATTTATTGAATTCGTTTTTAAAAGTAATAAAAGTTCTGCAAACTGCTGAATCCGCTTTTGAATATATAC
>PIVS01000185.1 GCA_003353855.1 Desulfobacteraceae bacterium | reverse complement strand
CCGGTATATAAAGCCTCTTGATCATTTTTTTTAGCATCAAAATGGATAGGTACGTCCAAACTCAGATGCGGGGTATTTTTAAAACCTGGTTTTGGGGCAAAAGTAAATCCCTGATCACACCCTTTTTGCATTTACTCTGAATACCTGTGCCTACACCACAGAAATTATCCGGGGTGCCATTGAAAACACTCCCCACGGTGAGATAGAAGCTGCCAAGGCGGCTGGGATGTCAACTTTTTTAAGGTTCCGCAGGATTATTCTTCCCAGTGCCTTCAGAAGAGCGCTGCCCTCATACAGCAATAAAATTATCTTCATGCTCCACGGCAGTTCCCTTGTCAGTGTCATCACCATTGTAGATATTACCGGTGCTGCCAGAATCATTAATTCCCGGTTTTACAGCCCCTATGAAGCATTTCTAACGGCAGCGATCTTTTATATGGCCATCACCTTTTTAATTATCTGGTTAATAAAAAAACTGGAATTCAAATGGTTGGCCCATCTCAGACGGGAATGAAGATGAATCTGCATTATTTTATGTCCTGAAGTGATTTATATTCCTTAACTTTACGATAGAGGGTGGCCCGGGAGATTCCAAGTTTTTTGGCGGTTGCGGCCATATTTGAATTGGTCTCCCCAAGTGCTGATGCAATCATCTTCTGCTCCATTTCACGCAGGGAACCGGAAAGCAACGATTGAGAAGAGATGCTGCCTCCGGGCAATCCCAGGTTTTTTCTTAATATCCAGCTATCACTAATATGCAATGCCCTTTGAATGGTATTTCCAAGCTCCCGGGCGTTGCCGGGCCAGTCATATGATGTAAGCGCTTTGATTGCACCGGGTGTCAGGCTGGATACTTTATTATTTTTTATTATGAAATATTTGGCCATTGCCAGGATATCTTCGGCCCCTCTCTCCCTTAACGGAGGAATCCTGATGGAAAGAATGTTCAACCGATAGTAAAGATCCTGCCGGAACCTGTTCTGTTTGATTGCCTTTGACAAATTGACATGGGTTGATGCAATAATACGTGTGTTTACGTTCAATGTTTTGTCTGAGCCGATCCGCTGAACTTCACTTGTCTGGAGAACCCGGAGCAATTTTACCTGCATATCATGGGGCATGTCTCCAATCTCGTCCAGCAGAATTGCCTGCCCTTATTAAAAGTTTCTTTGTTTGCTCTTCTGAAACTGGAAGGCCCACGCTAGACTGTCTTTTAATTTTGCCTTAAACAACGAGAAACCCTTTACCGGCTTATAGATAGGAGCTTTGTCTTTGTCAAGAGAGGTATTAAAATATTTTCATACCACATCGTGGCATGAAAATTGCACATCAATATCAATATCAATATCAACATCAACATGACAATACTTGTTAAAAGAGTTTAACATATAAACAATGGGGCTTACAATATGACAAAACAAATCATCGCAGTAATAAAACCGGAGCATAAAACGACCAGATATGACGACAATGCAAGCTATAGTCTGGAAAAACTTAATGTCTTAAGAAAACCAAATTTAAAATTCAAGCGAGAGGTTATTCGCAAATTTAAAAAAAATATACAGGGTAGCTGAGAGTATATTTTGCCAATATTTGTACATATTATTACCCATAATGTGAAAAAATGTTCTGAAACATCATTTGAATTTTACCCGAGTGCCAGGGCAATCCGGATGTAGGGCAAATAATCATTACGCGCAATTCATAACTTTTTTTACGGTTCAAAAGGTTCCTATAGATATTCTGGTTGATTTTAATCATGACAGGGATTATTAGTAGTTTCCCTCATACAATGCCGAGCCCTGATGAATTTGCATCTGAGGTTAGGAAATTAGGAATAAACCATAACAATAGAGTTGTTGTTTATGATAACAAAGGAATATACTCCTCACCTCGTGTTTGGTGAATGTTCAAATTTATGGAACATCGCAATGTAAGCGTCTTGAACGGGGGGGGGGCAGATGGCGAGAATCTGGTTCCCCAGTGGAAGAATTTGCCGAAATAACAAAGAATAATGGGGATTTCACGTCGTATTATAAGCCGGAAACTATAGATTCAGTTGATGATGTATTGAATACACTGCTATATCGACTTCAGGTGCAACAGCAGATCCCGTATGATTACAAAAATTTATAGCAAACGATTGTAAAATATACTGTGGATTTGATGCCGATGAAACCGGCGATATTATGGCAAATAAAATGATCGAGCAGTACCCGTCAATCAAAAGACTTCGGCCACCCAAACTTGACTGGAATGAGGTGCTTCATAGTATCGCCTCTTAAACCCGCCTCATTTTTTGTTCGGCAACACTCCCCCCCCCCATTTTATAAAAAAATACTACTTGGAAAAGAAAAAATGATTTCTGAGTGGATTGTGCTGTGAACCAACGGATCAATTTATCCGAGCGAAGCTGTATCAATTTATGTGAGCGCTGATATGGTTGATATAATCAATTTTTCGGGCTAATATCTATTTTTGGTTTTGAGTGGCCTTCTTCCCCAGCCCAACAAAGACACAACATGTTGTGTCTTTGTTGGGCTGGGGGGATATTTTTCAGGTTTGAAAAAAAATTCGTCTTCATCTTGACAAAAGGTCAAAAATCACCTATTTATCCTTCGATTTAAGGAGACACCATGTTTAAAAAAAGTTCGATAATTTCACTATTTGCAATTGTGTTTTGTGCCGTTATAGTATCTACCGCCAGTGCTCTTGTCCCACCATGGTTTGATATCGATTTTGGATTATCCCATACCGTAGGTCTGACTCCTGGAATTACAATTGAAGAGCCAGTAGAAACCCAAGATGAAGCTGCCCCCTGGCTAACCAATATTGTTGTTGATACACAAAAAGATGGCAGTAAAGCACTTCAATATGCTCTCACTAAAATCATACCGACACAAATGGGATTTCTAAAAATTAAGATTGTTGATGAAAATCGTAACACAATTACAGAATCAGACATAGATAAAGAAAATGATCTTGGTTTTTCAGATGATATGAACGCCTATGAAAAAACTAAAATTTTACTGGATATTGCCTATAAAAACAATCCATATTATTTAAGAACAGAAATTCAAGAAAATGGTTTTTCTACGAGTGTGATTGCTATAATGAAACCGGAAGTAATTCAATATTACAGGGATGCATTATCGGCATATAAGGGCATGGGCACCTATGTTGCAGCTGATTTATTCAGAACATACATGAATCCTGTTGTTGATAATATTTATACGAATGCTTCAACGGAGATAGTAGAATCTCCAATTCCTTTACTATAATCAGAATAGATCAGGCATTTTTTTAAAAAATCCAAGCGTGCTGCCCTGGAACAAACCATATTGACATAGCTGCACCAATGGAGTGTCGTACTTTTTAAAAACCTGCTGATCTGACTCTTATAAGACTGAATTAAACAGCAAAAAAACCCTTAAAATTAAAAAGAATTAACCTTCTATCGGCTCCAGTATGTCTATCATTGGGGGTAACAAATGAGCAGTTTGAGAATATTACAAAATTAAAAAATCGATATCTCACGGATGGCAACCCTGTGGTAAGTGTGGATACAAAAAAAAAGAACTTTTAGGGAACCTATTCCGGAAAGGACACACATATAGCACAGACATAATTGAAGTATATGATCATGATTTCCCATACCTTGCAGATGGAATAGCAATTCAAGCCGTCATTATATCTTCAAAAAAGACTTGCAAAACCTTTCCGGTGAAATTGGGGTGGAGATACGAGTGGCTCACTATCCACCTTATATATCAAAATGGAATCCGGTAGAGCATAGGGTGTTTCCCCATATTACAAGATCTTTAAAAGGCGTAATTCTTAAAAGTCATGACTATGTTAAAGAACTGATCGAGAATACAAGAACATTGACTGGACAGGAAATAAAAGCTCATATCAATAAAAAATCCTATAAAAAAGGAAGAAAATATTCCGGTAACTTTAAAGAAACCAGGAGAATTATTTTTGATGATTACCTTGGCAAATGGAACTACCGAACAATACCGGGAAAAACCTAATTACGGGCAATTTTTTTAAAAATATGCTCTATTGATTTCAAAGATATCTTTTTTAATCATAACTGAAAACTTTGTAAACCGTTGAGGATCCGAGAAGGGCGTCCACCCTGCCTTCGAGTTCAGCCCTTTCATTGTTGGCAAGCCACCAGTTCCAGGCGTCAAGGGTTTTCCATGTGCTGATCACAAGATACTCATTGGGGTCATCCACATTTCTGAGGGTTTCCCCGGAAATATAGCCTGGCTGGTGATCCGCCATGGCCCGGAGTTCAATGAGCATTTCAGACAGCGTCGGCAGCAGGGCCACGTGCATGCCGCTGGTCAGCTTGGGAACTTTTCTGGTCATCAGTACACGGATGGTCATCTTTTCCTCCTCATATAATACACACCGGTGACGATTAGATCGCCAGGTTTTTTAATGTTAATAATACTCCTGCTGCAACGGCAGAACCGATAACCCCTGCCACATTTGGACCCATGGCATGCATGAGCAGAATATTCTGGGGATCTGCTTCCATACCAACTTTCTGGCTGACTCTGGCGGCCATGGGAACGGCAGATACACCGGCAGAACCGATCAAGGGGTTGATTTTTGTCTTAAAAAACAGATTCATTAATTTTGCCATGAGAATACCCGATGCCGTTCCAATGGAGAAGGCAATGGAACCTAGAAAAAGAATTCCCAGGGTTGATAGATTCAAAAACTGATGGGCGGAAAGCTGGGCGCCGACCCCCAGACCCAGAAGTATGGTTACAATATTGATCAGGGCATTTTGTGCGGTTTTAGACAGCCGGTCCACCACACGGCATTCCCTCATAAGATTCCCGAACATGAAAAAGCCGATAAGGGGGGCGGCTGTGGGCAGAAGCAAAACACAGAGGCCCAGGACAGTGAGTGGAAATATTATTTTTTCAACTTTTCCCACATGTCTCATCTGTTTCATACGGATCTTGCGTTCATCCATGGTTGTCAGCGCCCGCATGATGGGCGGCTGGATCATTGGCACCAGCGCCATGTAAGAGTATGCTGCCACGGCAATTGGACCCAATAGATGCGGGGCAAGCTGGCTTGACAGAAATATGGCAGTGGGTCCGTCAGCTCCGCCGATGATGCCGATGGATGCGGCCTCGAAGAGATTAAAATGGATACCCGGGATGATTTCAGACAGGATCAGTGCGCCGATGAAGGTGATAAAAATTCCCACCTGGGCAGCTGCGCCCAGGAGCAGGGTTTTTGGATTGGCAATGAGGGGACCGAAATCGGTCATGGCACCGACACCCATAAAAATCAAGAGGGGAAAGACTCCGGTTTTGATGCCGATGGTATAGATATAGTAGAGCACACCTCCGGGATCGGACATGGAGGCCAGGGGCGTATTGGACAGGATGGCCCCAAACCCTATGGGAATCAAAAGAAGCGGTTCAAAATTTTTCTTGATGGCAAGGTACAAGAGCAGAAGCCCCACGCCGATCATAAAAAATTGTCCGATTCCTTTAAAATCATTTTCCGTTCCGGGGGAAAGGAAGCTGAACAGGCCCGTTGATCTGATAAAATTGATTATCATCTCACCAATGGGCGGAAGGAGGGTATGGCCCTGGGCTGGGGGCTGGGACAAATCTCCTGCCTGGACAGCAGAGATTATTGAAAACAAAAGCAGAATAAGACAGGCGATGATAATGAAAGGTTGTTTCATATATTATCCTTTGGAGGTTGTTGTTATCCACTAATGGTCAGAAGAACCTCTCCTGACTGAACCGTCTGCCCCTTAACCACGGAAATTGAATCTATGATACCGTTACAGGGCGAAATCACCGGGGTTTCCATTTTCATGGCCTCAAGAACCACCAGGGTTTCTCCTTCTCTTACCCGATCCCCGGCAGCCAACAAAATTTCATATACATTTCCAGGCAGCTGGGCTGTGATCTCAATGGCGGGTTTAACAGTCGGGCCTGTATCCTCTCCGGTTGAAGAGGGGGTGATGCCTGCAATCTTACAGGTTTCATCCTCTACAATGACTTCATAGCTGTTTCCGTCAACTGTAACCTTGAATTGGGACATGGCCCAATCTTTTGCATTGTAATCTATTGGCTTGGAAACAGGCCCGGGTGTCGCAGCACTCTCCGGGGGCAAATCTTCTTTCGGGGTTATCTTACGGCATATGATGGGTCTATCCCCTTTAAGGAAATCCAAGCCCTTATTTCCGCCTGCCGTTGTCATGGTGCCTATGATGAAAAGGTTTTCCTCTGTTACGGGAAGCTGTTCGGCTTCAAGGATTTTTTTGGCTTTTGGAATACCCGGTTCAAGAATATCCAAAGGGTCTCCGGTAAACAGGGGCATTCCCAACTGCTTTTTAGCTATACTGATAATATCCGGATCAGGCGGTATGGGGGTTCGGCCAAAATATCCCAGTACCATTTTACCATAACCGTCTGTTATCCTTTTCCAGGGGCCCTGGGTTACATTGGCGTAGGCCTGTTGGAAATAAAACTGAGAAACCGGGGTGACCGATGTGCCAAAGCCTCCCCTGGCAATACATTCGGACATGGACTTTATCACCTTGGGATAAAGATAGAGGGTGCCTGTATCGCGCATCATCATGGTGTTGGCAGTTAATGCGCCCCCGGGCATGGGGGAGAGGATCACCTCCGAGGACACCTTTTGTGCTTCGGGCGGGAAAAAGTAGTCCTTAAGACATTCCTCCTGGACCTGGTTGGCTTCAAGGATCTTGGTGACGTCAATATCCAGACTATATTTCGTCCCTTTCAGTGCATGCCACATGGAAATTAAATCCGGCTGGCATGTACCGCCGGACAGGGGAGAGCGGGCCAGGCAGATCCCGTCGCAACCGGCTTCCAATGCAGCCTTATACTGGACGACGCCAATGCCTGCTGTTTCGTGGGTGTGCATCCAGATGGTTTCTTCATCTCCAAGAAGTTTTCTGGACAACCTGACAGTTTCATAAACTTTTTTGGGATTGGATGTTCCCGAGGCATCCTTGAAACAGATGGAATC
Organism: Desulfobacteraceae bacterium; assembly: GCA_003353855.1. Taxonomy (GTDB): domain Bacteria; phylum Desulfobacterota; class Desulfobacteria; order Desulfobacterales; family Desulfobacteraceae; genus NBML01. Next base: position 1,915 of record PIVS01000185.1, on the reverse strand, counting down.
ATAGGGAACTCCTGAATCAAGGATTCCCTTTAAAATTTTAAGATAAAATTCAGGGTCATGGGCTCCGCTGCAGCCCGGCGGCAGTTCCATCATGGTGATGACCACCTGATGATGGAGCCCTGCGTTTTTGATACAATGCCCTGAGTAAACCAGGTTGCGAACATCATTCAGGGCATCAAAATTACGGATGTGGGTCATGCCGTGTTTTTTGAACATTCTGGCGTGGAGATCGATCATGTCTCTGGGCTGGGCTGAAAGGGCTACCACATTGATGCCCCTGGCAAGGGTCTGGAGATGGGCATCAGGGCCGGCAGCCTTTCGAAAACGGTCCATCATGGAAAATGCCGATTCACCGCAGTACATGAAAAGACTCTGGAAACGGGCGCCGCCCCCGGCTTCCAAATGATAAATCCCGGCTTCCACGGCAGCTTCCACAGCAGGAAGAAAATCATCTGTCAGGGTACGTGCACCAAAAACCGATTGGAATCCGTCCCGAAAGGATGTGTCCATAAAGTTTATTTTTTTCATTGGTATCATTCCCGGTATTAAAGATGGATATAGTGATCGGCCAATGGCTATTCGTGACGCTGCAGGCGTTTTTTATGGGCTGAAATTGCAGCACTTACAATTGCAGCAAGCTTATGGTTATCGTCGGGAATCTTTCCCTCCCCGGCTACAAAAGGCCTGTTGGAAGTAACCAAAGTGGCCTCTTTTTCCGTGTATGGTTTAAGCAGTTTTGCTGAAAGATGAATGATTATAAGCAGCAGAAAAAGAAACGAAAAAACCACTATCATACCGAGCAGTGTTAATTTTAATCCTTGAACAATCATAGGCCTCTCTTTTTACGAAAATCAACCTGTCATAATTCAATTTATTTTCTCTAGCAAGATATCGAAGATGACCTCCAAAGTAAAGGCGGCAATTTTTTTTTATCAGCCTGATCGATGCTGTGCTATCAATGTATTAGGCGGACTACAGAAAAGGTTTTTTTAATTATTAAACCAGGTGGATAGACAAAAAAAATCATTTGTTGCCCTCAAAGGCAAGGTCACAGGCAAAGGCCATGGCAAAACGCGGGGCTATACCAATGCAACTGACAAAAGAAGTTGTAAAAGCCATTCAGACAAAATAACCTCTTTTTATCCTATAAAAAGTTCCCGCACTATAAAAATTTCTTATCTGTTTTATTTCCATTCGTTCCAATTTTTAATAATCTGATTACTGACGGCTGAACCCACACGGTAAGCATTCACGACTGCCGGAATGTAACCACCACTATCTGCAACTATACTTTCTTGGGGCGTCTGACCAGGATAGGGCTGATCAAAATTGCTTGCCGTACGCAACAACATGACCCTCTCGGTGTTAACAAGTCCCATTTCAGCAAGGCGAGAAAGAGCGGTGAAAGTCGCGCTATCCTCCATATCTCCCATTGTATAATTACCTTTGCCGCCGGTCCATTTTTTCATCCACCAGCTTGCCCAGTCGGAAAGTATTTTCCCATGCTTGTATGTTTCAGCAGACACAACATCCCCCATAAAAACAACAGGAGGTTTGGAAGCAGGTGTTCCAGCAGGATAATTTGTCCGATATAATTTTGCCACAGCAGAATCAGTCAATTTTACATTTTTAGATAAACCATAGGCTTTTTCAGCCAAATCACCATTCAACTTAAAAATTTCCGTCCCTACAATCAATCCCCCAATAGTCCAGGGCGTGCTGCCGCCAAGATGAAAATAGGGATACCTCCATGTTTTTGGCATTTCGCGACTGTCAAATTCATGTGCCAAATCACCATGGGAGCATTACCTGTTTCTCACGAATTATCGACAATGATACGAAGTTTAGGTCGTTGTTCGAAAGTACGGTTCTGCTGATTCTTTTTAGATCTATTTTCCATAATCCGATCAAAAGT
>PIVS01001233.1 GCA_003353855.1 Desulfobacteraceae bacterium | reverse complement strand
AATTTAGTGGCTAAGCTACTAAGAGCAAACGGTGGATGCCTTGGTGTCAAGTGAAGAAGAAAGACGTGGAAAGCTGCGATAAGCTTCGGGGAGAGGCTAAACACTCTTTGATCCGGAGATTTCTGAATGGGGCAACCCGGCACGATTAATATTGTGTCATCCTTATATGAATACATAGTGTAAGGAAGCCAACGGGGAGAACTGAAACATCTTAGTACCCCCAGGAATAGAAAGTAATAACGATTCCCCCAGTAGCGGCGAGCGAACGGGGACCAGCCCAAACCGTGTATGTGTCAAGCCCAAAAGCGTTGCATACATGGGGTCGTGGGATATAATTTGTTGGAGTTTTGGATCCAGCGGAGAGTAAAAAAATTAATTGTTAGTAGAAATAGCTGGAAAGCTATACCGTAGAAGGTGATAGTCCTGTATGCGAAAATAATTAATCTCTCTTATTGTATTCCCAAGTACTGCGGAACACGAGAAATTCTGTGGGAATTTGTGTGGACCATCACATAAGGCTAAATACAACTT
>PIVS01001232.1 GCA_003353855.1 Desulfobacteraceae bacterium | reverse complement strand
AATAACCGGGGTCCTATAGGTCTCCGCCAGGTTGAAGGCCTCAACCGTTATTTTAAACACATCCTGGTGATTGGATGCGGTGAGTGCGATGATGGCATGGTCCCCATGGGTTCCCCATCTGGCCTGGTTCACATCTCCCTGGCTCACATGGGTAGGGTTTCCCGTGGAGGGGCCGCCCCTTTGAACATTGGCAATGACGCAGGGGATCTCTGCCATACAGGCATATCCCAGGGCTTCTTGTTTCAGGGAAAACCCGGGTCCCGAAGTGGCGGTCATTACTTTGTTTCCGGTAAGGGAAGCTCCTATTATCGCGCCCATGGAGGCAATCTCATCCTCCATCTGGATGAATTTTCCGCCTATCTGGGGTAGTCTTGCCGAAAGATGTTCAGCGATTTCAGTGGATGGGGTAATTGGGTAACCTGCGAAAAAATTGAGACCGGCATAGAGAGCCCCCTCAACACAGGCTTCATTTCCCTGAACAAACCTGATATTATTCTTGTTAGTCATTTTCCCCTTCCTGCTTGTTTATGA
>PIVS01001231.1 GCA_003353855.1 Desulfobacteraceae bacterium | reverse complement strand
GGTTCAAATCCACCCAGGCCCACCACGTGGGGAATTAGCTCAGCTGGGAGAGCGCCTGCCTTGCACGCAGGAGGTCAGCGGTTCGATCCCGCTATTCTCCACCACACCAGAATAGTTCACAGCATTCAATGCCGGATATCGAAAGATAGACGGCATTGGTGTGTGAAAACTCTCAATCGTTCTTTGACAATTTGTTGTTGTAAATATCAATTGCGCAGTTGTTAAAATTATCATTAACAACTGATTAAAATATAAAGTGAAAATCTGATTGTTGAATCAGATGGAAGCTTGACCATTTAATGAAGCAAAATTTAAAAAAATTCAAGGTGCACATTTTTTGACTGATTGAGTCGACCTGCTGGTCGTCGCTTGAAGGCAAAAATATGGGCAACGAAGAAGTTCATCAATTTTGTAAAATTAAATATGTTCGCATCAAAGTGTTTAAACTTATTTGTGGTATAGTGGCTAAGCTACTAAGAGCAAACGGTGGATGCCTTGGTGTCAAGTGCAGATGAAAGACGTGGAAAGCTGC
>PIVS01001230.1 GCA_003353855.1 Desulfobacteraceae bacterium | reverse complement strand
CCACTATCCCGCCGAATCAAAATAAATTATATTTTATCCGAATTCAAATTCTGGAGAAAATATAATGGCAAGAAATTCACGTGGAAAACGACCCTGCAGTATTTGCCGAAAGTGGTTTCTGCCGGATGTGCGACAAAAAGGCCGGCAAACAACATGTAGCCCAGACTGCAAAAGGGAACGACATCGAAGGCAATGTGAAAACTGGAACAAAAAGAACAAAGCCTATTTTAAAAACAACTATCTGGGCAAGAAACTCGAAAAAAATGTTGATCAGCAAACAGCTTCAACTTCCAGAATAATGCCCTTAACACGTAAGACAAAGCCTGTTTTACCAATCGAAATTATTGCAACAGAATATGGGATAAAACCTGCGATCATTATCCAATACATAGTGTGCCTTCGGTAGGCCTGCCTGATTTAATTTTTGAGAATGATATTATCGGTTCCAAATATGATTATATAGGAGGACCGATGAGTTCAACACCCACAGTCACATCAGCTTCAGCATTGGAAGAGGTCAAACAGCAATTTA
>PIVS01001229.1 GCA_003353855.1 Desulfobacteraceae bacterium | reverse complement strand
CATTCGAAACGTGTATTTTTTTTCTTCATACTCTATTTTTATGGGTGTTTCAAATCCGCGATTAAACTGATCCTTGTAACGAATGAGGGTTTCCTTACGATGATTTTCAATAGCATTATACAACACCCCCTTATAAGACTCATACATTGGTGCCGGTGCAACAAAGAAACCATCATCGTTGTGGATTTGGGTCATATTTTCTTTGGTGATGAGTTTTGAATCTGCTACATATAAAAAATCTTGATAACCCAGTAAGTCAATCAGATTCTGCCATTGTTCAACATAAGTATCGACATCGGCTGTATTACCGCTATAAGCTTTCTGGAAAAGAGGAAAAGCACTGTCAGAACTCACAGAAATAGACCAGACCAGTTGCTTTAAATCCTGACGATGTTTTTTACTATAGCCAAAGGTAATCTCGATACTGTCGGGGGTTTTGTTATTATCACAATTGCCATAAGTCGAGGCACTAGTGGTGTCATTATGGCAGATATCATTTTTGATATTGAACTCTTTGATCATGTGTTGAGTA
>PIVS01000725.1 GCA_003353855.1 Desulfobacteraceae bacterium | reverse complement strand
TATATTCACTTTTTGTTTGCCCTGCTTACCGCCTGGCTGATTTTTCGATATATCAGGCAGGTACTGAACCGGAATTATGGCCTGCTCGGAGCTCTCTTTTTTTTGACCATCCCGGTGATTGTCAAGCTATCGGTTACCGTCTACGTGGATTTGGGCCTGATTTTCTTCTCATGGGCCTCCCTTTATCTGTTGATCAAATGGTGTGATAATAATTTCTCTCCCCGTTTTCTTATCCTGTCAGGGGTTGCCTGCGGTCTTGCCCTGGGAACCAAATACAACGGGTTGATTCTGCTTCCCATCATGGGGGCCATCATTCCAATTCTCTATTCATCAAAAAAAAACAGGGATGTTCCAAAAGAAAATATCCGATTGAGATACAAACACTCTTTTTTGGGGCTCGGCTGGGCCACGATATTTATCGTGACCGCCATGATATTTTTTGCCCCATGGATGGCTCGCAATATCATCTGGAAGCAGAATCCGGTTTACCCACTTTATAACAGTGTTTTCAACCGGCCAGCCACCCCCGCGCCCACCAAAGTGCTAAAAGAAAAGCCTCCGCCGAAAAACGCCTTCTGGATGCGGCGGCATGTCTATGGAGAGTCTTTTGTTCAAACCCTGTCCATACCCATTCGGGCATTTTTCCAGGGAAAAGATGATGATCCAAAATATTTTGACGGGAAGTTGAATCCCTTTTTGCTGCTGCTGCCCCTTTTGGCCTTTGTTCGTGTCAGGCAGTCCCCTTTTGAAGCCTTTAAAACACACCGGACTGTATTTGCCCTATTTGCTCTATTGTTCATGTTGTTTGTCTTTTTTAAGGCTGATTTCCGTATCCGGTATATGGCACCGGCAATTCCACCCCTGGTGGTTTTGTCGATCTTCGGTATAAAAAACCTGGCAGACAAGTTGTCATTGGCTGTAGGATACAAGAAAAAGGCCGGACTTGCAGTTCTTTTCTCCATGGTATTGTTCGCCTTTGTCTATAATGGTCATTATATCCATGGACTGTTCAATCATATCCGGCCCCTTGATTATCTTTCCGGCAAGGTGGATCGGGATGCCTATATCAGCCGGTTTCGCAGGGAGCATCCCGTGATTCTCCAGGCCAACAAAATCCTGCCCAAGGATGCCCGGGTTCTATGCCTTTCCATCGGAAACAGAACCTATTACATAGACAGGAACGTGCACCTTGCGGAAGATTTTTACAAAAAAAAAGCAGGTCAATATTTGGAAAAAGATCTTTTAAAAAAACTGACACGATACAGCACCACCCATGTGATTATCGACAAGGGCATGTTTTTCGACTGGGTTCGAACCCGTCCCAAAGCCGAACAAAATGTGTTTTTAAATGTTTTTAAAAAACACACCAGGGTGTTGTATGAAAAGAACAATGTGCTGCTTTTATCCCTTGAAGTTAAAAATTGAATGGGGTAATTTGTTGATATGATAGAGAAACCGACTTTTTTTTATTCGATCATTGGATGGGTGCTTTTAATAGCCGGTTTTTTTGTTGCCTTCTACCTTTCCGTCTCCCATTACAGGGTCTACACTGATATCGGCTACAGCAGTTTTTGTGCCATTTCCAAATCACTCAATTGCGATACCGTATCCCAAAGTGGTTTTTCAATTTTGTTTGGTATGCCCGTACCCGTATGGGGAATGCTTGGGTATCTTTTCCTGATGCTGATGTTCCCATTTTTGTTTCAGAAAAAAAATTCAGAAAAAGAATTATGGACCCTCTTTTTTGTTATTATCTCCTCTTTTTCGGTTTACAGCTTGATCCTTGCATTTATTTCTACCTTTTATATTCACAGTTATTGCTTGATGTGTATTGTTTTGTATGCCGTGAACCTCGCATTATTCTTTTATGCCTACCGGGTGATCAGGAGGTTTAAAGGGGGTGGTTTTTTGAACCGTCTGTTAACCGACTTTGTATATTTAAAATCAAAGGCCGCCACGTTGTTTTTGTTGGTTAAGCTATTTTTCCTACTGGTAATAGTTCTATGGGTGTTTTTTCCCAAATATTGGATTTTTGAAATAAAAAAAGAGATGTTAAATCTTCCATCCGGGATAACAGAAGACGGCAGTCATTGGATAGGTGCAAATAACCCTGAAGTAACCATTATAGAATTTACAGATTATATGTGTTTTCAGTGTAAAAAAATGCATTTTCACCTAAGATCGCTGGTG
>PIVS01000724.1 GCA_003353855.1 Desulfobacteraceae bacterium | reverse complement strand
CAATATTTTTCCTGGCCACATGGGGAAGGTGGCCCCCGCCTATTCCCAGGGCATCTCCATCCCCTGCCACGGCAAAGACGGTCAAATCTTCCCGGGCAAGTTTTAAGCCCGAAGCCACGGGTATGGAGCGACCGTGGAGGGTATGGAATCCGTAAGAATCAACAAATATAGGGGTCCGGCCCGAGCAGCCAATACCACTGACCGTGCAGATCTTTTCTCTCTTAAGTTCAAGCTCCCTGCAGGATTTATAAAAGGCATCCATGATACCAAAATATCCGCAGCCCGGGCACCAGGTGGGCAGGTCAGAGGATCGGTATTTTAAAAAATCCCGGGCGCGGACCTGGGTAAGTTTTTCATCCAAATAATCTGATTTAATCATTTCCATTACATTTCCCTCATCTTCTCAAGAATATCTTCCGAGGCCATGGGACGGCCGGTGATATAGTTCAGTCTTTCAACGGGCCTTTTGAGTATATTAACGGCAAAATTGGCAAACTGCCCCCCGTAATTCAGCTCGGGAACCAGTATTGTCTTGCATTTTTCTGCAAATGAAATGAGTGCCTTTTCAGGAAAAGGCGACAGCATCACAGAAGAAAAGGATACTGCATTGATGCCTTCTTTTTTTGCAAATATGACCGCTTCGTGGGCAGCCCCGGCAGAAGAGCCCCAGGAAATAACCCCTATATCCGCCATATCCCCGTTAAAATCCGATATAATCGGGGCAGGCGCCTCTTCCAGAACCGAGGCATGTTTGCTAAACCGCTTTTGACTCATCTTCAAATGTCCCTTATCGCTGTAGTTAGGTCTTCCATATTCATCGTGTTCAAGCCCGGTTGAAAAAAATATTCCCCCGGGGGTACCGGGAATGGCCCTGGGTGAAATTCCGCTGGGCGTCACCCTATACCGCTGATAATCTTCAAGTTCAGCTTTTGTGGGGGCGATATTGGCGTCCAAAAATGCCGGGGAGGGTTTAGGGGGGGTATCGATGTTCCGGATGCTGTTGGACAGGAAAAAATCCAGGAGAATCACCACAAGAGTTTGATATTTTTCAGCAAGGTATAAGCCCAGCACAGTTGACTGGTAACAGGAAAATATGTCCGTGGGTGCCAGCACTATCCTTGGACAATCTCCGGTACCGCCCAATACTGCCGCATTAAAATCGCTTTGTTCTGTCTTTGTGGGGATGCCGGTGGAAGGCCCGCCCCTCATGGAATTAACGATCACAGCTGGAACTTCAGCCATGACAGACAATCCGGTAAATTCGGTCATCAGGGCAAATCCAGGACCAGAGGTTGCGGTCATGGCACGGATTCCTCCGAAGCCGGCCCCAACCACAGCCCCTATGGCTGCTATCTCGTCTTCGGTCTGGAGCAGGGAACCCCCGTGTTTGGGAAGTTCACGGCTAAGGATCTCCATGATCTTGGTGGCAGGGGTAATGGGATATCCGGCATAAAACTTAAGATTGGCATCCAGAGCTGCCCTTGCCACAAGCTGGTTCCCGTTGATAATCAGTTTTTCCCGGGTTTGGGGCATGGTAACCCCGTCAAAGGAAAAGGCATCTGTTTTTTCAATGTGCTTTTGGGTCCAATTAAATCCTTCCAAAAAAGAATTTACGTTGGAATCAATAACGATCTGTTTTTTCTTGGCATACCGTTCCTGGATGGACTGGGTAAACCCCTGCCCATCCATATAAAAAAGGGCGGCAACAACTCCCAGAGCAACCATATTCCGGCCCCTGGAACTTCCCGCTGCCCTGTTTGCCAACATGGTCAAAGGAATCCCATAGGTAACGGTTTCAGGATCTGCCCAGCCAAGCACGCTCTTGTCTTCACCGTGGGGTTTGGAAGGCGCATTGTCATAGATCAGAATGCCCGTTCTTTTTAATGCCGACAATTGTGAGATGGAATGGCCGTCGTTTAAGGAGATGAGCACATCAGCCAGTTTTCCCGGTGAATAAATCGGGTTTGAGCTGATCCGGGTGTGAGCCACACACTTGCCAAACCCTCTGATTTCAGCAGGATAGGAATCAAAGGACATGATTTCAAAACCCTGCCCGCTCATGAACCGGCTTAAAATTTCTCCGGCAGAAATGGTGCCTTCCCCCGCACTACCACAGATTTCAATTACAATATTAATATCTTTCATGAATGTGTATCCCCATAATGGCAATTAAATAGATCAAACATCTTCAA
>PIVS01001228.1 GCA_003353855.1 Desulfobacteraceae bacterium | reverse complement strand
ATAAGTAAATGCTTTTTTGCCTTTTGTCAAGAAACAGCTGGACTTTTTTTATAACCCTGAAAAATATACCCCGGCACCCGAAGGCACACAACATTGTGTGCCTTCGGGTGCCGGGTAAGGTGCTATCTGGAAAGAAAAATAAGTGCTATGTGTCCTGGTGTTGGCAATGTTGTTTAACCATTTTATAGCCTGGGACTGGAGTTCTGACAGGTTGTTAAATTCTTTTAGTGGTAGGAAGTTATGCCGGATATAAAATGCCCTGATCAGCAAGCCTTGGTACTATCTGATTTGGATTGGACTCAGCAAATTCAGGAGATTCTAACACATTGGTTATCCGAGCCTTTTCATCATCAGATAATTTGTTACCAGGGGCGGCCCGGGACCCTTTTCGGTTGTCCGACAGTCCGTTTTGGCTCCACCGCTGGAGGGTTCGAATGGTTAACCCCAACAGTTGGGCTGCCTTGCTTTTTCGAGCCCCGGATTTACAGGCCTCTAAAATTAATTTCAACACTGTTTGTTTATCTTCTTGACTGA
>PIVS01000723.1 GCA_003353855.1 Desulfobacteraceae bacterium | reverse complement strand
GGCCGTCCTTACCAGCGGCAACTTATTTCTCATTGTTATATAAACAGCAACCACTGTTTGCAAAACACTCTTTGCCAATGCTTCAGGAGATGATGTGTCTAAACGGATAGACCCCATGATATTTTTAAGTTGACTAAACGCACCTTCAATTGTTCCGTTCCCTTTGGGATTTGCAGGCCCTGCTGGAACAGGTTTGATATCATGCAAATCAAGAAAAGCTATACTGCATCACTCAGGTTCGCAGATCCGCTGTCGTGGCCACTGCTTTTCGGCCGTCATACAGGATTGTTTTGACTTCCTTGGAATAACCGAGGCCTAAATTTTCCTGGTGTGCAAACTGTCTAAAGGAGATCAGAATCTCTTTGGCCCGCCAACCTTCCGGATGTTTGGTTGATACGGAAAGGACCTGCCGTTGAATTTTGATCTTTTCCATTTTTTCATAAAGCAGAAAAGATCCGGGAACCATCTGCCTAACATTCTATCTGGTATTTGGAAACAGAGATTTAAAAAAAGGATACTGCTATTGAGAAAACAAAATGATCATTTTTGAGGTTGATATCAGTATAACAACTTGATCGGGTTGCTGTCCTACTTTAATCTTTGGTGCTATTGTATGGCAATCAATAAAAGAAAATAATTCTGAAAAGTCAAGAAATGCGGTCCCTAAATTTGGATCTTTTAGAAATGCGGACAACATTGGAATTGCGCAAACCATCAGAGCAATTGTGACTTTTGCTTTCTTGCATAATCCTGCTCTAAATTTCCGGTTGAAAAAAGTTTCCAATTGTTTTGGTATCCTTAAGAAATCCGGCATCCAAATACTCAGGATAAGGATACTAATCCTTGAGTTTGGAAGAATCATTGTCAGTTATTCAACCTGTTGCCGGAACACTTAATGAGAAAACAGGCAAAACAGTTTTTATTCTAAAGAATCAAATGCATCATTGGCTTGTTTTTATGGTAAGTTCCCAGGTTTTATGAATAAATAATTATACCCCCTCCCTTCCTTCTTCCCCCTCATATTCTACCTGTCCCAGTAAAAAATCAAAAGGATGAGTATTAGTATAGTCTTCTTAGTTTCGGGGAAGACTGTTGACTAAACGCTTTCTTTTGACTATAGCTTATGAGTATAGATAATTATTTCCTACTATGTTTTTTAAAGAATAAAACATGAGTTTAATGTTTTTAATTAAATCTGGTTGGCTGTACCTAAGCTTGATGAGTTCGTGAAAGGTCATATTTCAGCATTTATTTAACATAACCCCATTGAGATTATTGATACCGATTCCGCTGATTCCACCTTTTTACAGGGGCTTCAAGCTTACCCGGCAGACCCTTGGGGGTGAAATATATGACCGTTTCTATTCAGGCGATGGTACGACTATTTTTATATTTTCAGATTGTTGTTTTTGGGACATGTCTTTTCAATCCTTTATTTGCCAAGGAGCTTGACCGCTGGACTCTGGGGGTTGGGGTTGCTGTTATTTCAGACAACCATCCCATGGGTGTTGTTCAGGGGGAATTTAAAGTGGCTGACGGGGACTTGGGCGGAGAGATTTATAATGTCAATTTGGGCTATATCCTCAAGGAATTTAGTTTTTCAACTGATTCAAACACATTCACCCCACACCTGGAAATTGTTTCATCACTGGGTTTTGTGGATGAAAATAATTCAGACTTATTTTATAATGTTAATGCTGCATTTGCTTTTCGCTGGGTTGATTTTCCCTGGAATCGTTATCTTTCCACGACAATAATGACAGGTGGCGGGCTTAACTATTCACAAAGAATATTCAGGCTTGATATTGCAAAGCGCCCAAATGATTACCGGTCACATCTGAAATTTTTCTGGCCTCTTGAGGTGACCTTTGCGTTACCTGGATTTAAACACCACAGGCTTGTTCTTTTTAACCACCACATTTCTGGTGGCCATATGATGGATGCCGGCGGTATTGATAGTTTTGGTGCAGGGTATCGGTATCTGTTTCATTAATCCATTCTTTTCTTAAAATTTATCTTAGAATCTCAGGTGCTTAAATCTCAATTTGAAACCTATCCCATTGACAGTTTAAATCCAGGTGTATTTAATTTTGGCTCATGTCGCGTTTTGAGGTCTTACTTGATCATCACCTCAATCAGTGAGTGCAGCAGGGATTTCCCTCGTTTACCGACATTATGAACGAACTCAAAGAATCCGAGGTAAAA
>PIVS01000722.1 GCA_003353855.1 Desulfobacteraceae bacterium | reverse complement strand
GCTGAAGCTGATGTGACTGTGGGTGTTGAACTCATCGGTCCTCCTATATAATCATATTTGGAACCGATAATATCATTCTCAAAAATTAAATCACGCAGGCCTACCGAAGGCACACGAAACAACTATTCAATACGACCACTGGCGGACACCTTGTGCTTGACCGTGTTAAAGGAGAATCGGGGGAAATCGCGCTTCGAGTTGGTACATCTGAAACACCTTTTGGCCTTATTAATGTTGGTGATGCCAAGGCCCTTGCAGACCATATCGAAGGTGTTGCAAAGCAAGACGGATTGCTACTGACGGTTGAAGACAGTGATTTTTCGGAAGCATCCTTTGATTCTGTCAAAGACTCATCTTCCCCGGTCAATCTTCTCATCGGATCAAAGAAGTTTGTTGAGGGTTGGGACTGCTGGCGTGTTAGCACGCTAGGCCTAATGCATGTCGGGAAAAGTGAAGGTGCTCAGATTATTCAGCTCTTTGGTCGTGGGGTGCGTTTAAAAGGTTACGACTGGAGTCTTAAACGAAGCGGTCATAGTTATGCGCCTTCTATTCCTCAGTATATTGAAGAGTTGGAAACGCTTAATGTTTTCGGGGTTGAAGCCGATTTTATGGAAAAATTCCGTCAATTCCTGGCTGATGAGGGATTGCCAGGCAACGAGCGTCGCCGGGTTTTTACCATACCGCTTAATGTGACCTATAATTTTGGCAAAAAACTCCAAATTATCAGACCCAAGCGAAAAACTGATGATGGTAAAGAATACGATTTCAAAAAAGATGCCCCTGTTCCCAACCTTGGTCAATTAACCGAGTACCTTCAGTTGCACCCTGTCATATCAGACTGGTACCCGCGCATTCAATCAATTCAATCAAAGAAAAAAACTGAATCCATTAAAAAGGATGATGTTAAGTTGGGAGATAAGCACATCTCACTGCTGGATTTTGATGCATTGTACTTTGAACTCGAACAATTCAAGCGAGAACGAAGCTGGTATAATCTGAATATTGATAAGGCTGGCATCCAGAAACTCCTTGCTGATAAAACATGGTACACACTATTCCTGCCAACGGCACTATTGGAACCAACCGGATTTGATGACGTTGCTATGCTCCAGCAAGTGGCAGCAGAACTTCTCAAACGTTTCTGTGATCATTATTACAATTATTGTAAACGATCATTTATTGAACCGCGCCTTGAACTTCGAGAGCTCACTCCGGAAGATGATAATATTCCTCAGGAAGATTTCTATAAGCTCATTGTCGATGGGGATGAAGAGCAGGTCATCCTTGCTATCGAGAAACTTAAAAAAGAGCTTGAGGAAAATAAACAGTCAGTGCTTAAAGCTGGAGAACTTCAGGCTTGTCGTTTCGGGATGCATATGTTTCAGCCGCTATTTCATGTAAGAAAAGGCGGCAAAATCACCATTCTTCCTGTCACCTTGAATGAAAGCGAGTTTCAGTTTGTGATCGATCTTAAGGAATGGTCTGAAGCGAATGCTGAAGAACTTGAAAAGGACGGGGTTGAACTCTTTCTACTCCGGAATTTAAGTCGAGGCAAAGGTGTCGGTTTCTTCGAAGCTGGTAATTTCCACCCAGACTTCATTCTCTGGATGATTATTGGAGGAAAACAATATGTCACCTTTATTGAGCCTCATGGTCTTGTGCATGAAGGCCCTGAAAGCGATAAGATTCAGTTCTATCATCGCATCAAAGATATTGAAAAGAGGTTCGCCAATCCGGATGTCATACTCAATAGTTTTATACTGTCATGGACAAAGTATCCACAGCTTCGTTGGGGAATCCCACAGGAAGAAATGGAGGCCAATCATGTTCTATTTATGACTGATGACAGAGATGGTTACATTGATAAAATGTTCGATTGTTTAAAAGGAATTGTCTGTAGCCATTGAACGTTGAACAAAATTAGAAACACATAGGACGCACCTTCCCTAAAACGGATGTTCAACTTCTGTTTTTCGGCTTTCACTACCGTTGAGGTCGGTGTTAAATTTTATGAAATAAAATTATTAATGAACTAATCATGCCGTAACATAATCAAGCATGATGGTATAGCTATTTTTGGGAGAACATGGGGGAGCATTACCTGTTTCTCACGAATTATCGACAATGATACGAAGTTTAGGTCGTTGTTCGAAAGTACGGTTCTGCTGATTCTTTTTAGATCTATTTTCCATAATCCGATCAAAAGTC